>DASWUW010000625.1:0-7471 GCA_036406335.1 Trebonia sp. | reverse complement strand
CCCGCCGGCCACAGCCAACCCGCCGGCCATAGCCAACCCGCCGGCCACAGCCAACCCTTCTGCCACAGCCAACCCGCCGGCCCCCGCGCTCCCGGCGATCACCGCCACCCCGGCGGGAGCGCTCCGGTAATCGCGGTCTGCCTGTCCACCGAGGGTCCGCTCAGCCCGGGGTAACGCCGGGTAACCGATCCGCCGCCGCGACTTCAAGACGTAGGTCGTCGGCCTCAGCGGATAGCCGGAAGCGATCGGGGTGGACATTCGGGCACACCCCCGTGTGCCTGAATGTCCACCATCGTGATCGGGATGGCCCGCCGTCCCGGGCTGAGCCCGCCGCCTTCGAGATAACAGCAATAAATAGCCCGAACGGACGCGGAGGTACCGCAACGGGTCCCGCTGAGCCGTCAGGGATCGCGGCCGGAATACCACTCCGGTGCCAAGTGCTGTTATTCTTGACAGCGACCAGCCTGGTACGCCTTGCGTGCCGGGCGTGCAAAGCGGAGGACCATCTCCCACCCGGTCGGCGTAAAAGCCGGCGGGTTCGGTACGGCGCTCAGCCCGGTTCCGCCGGGGGCCGCGCCGTCGGTGTGATAGCCCCGCGGCACATGGTGCCCGACGGGGCTTTTCTCGTTGGCCCTGGTCAAGACAGGCAGCCGCCGCCGGAGAAGCCGGCGACGACCGAACATGATGAACCTGTGGAGGTCACATCAGCGCCGAAACGCGTATCAATGACCGGATCCGTACCCCCGAAGTCCGGCTGGTCGGTGCTAAGGGAGAGCAGATAGGGATCGTCTCGATTACCGAGGCGCTCCGGCTCGCGCAGGAGGCCGACCTCGATCTTGTCGAGGTTGCCCCGACCGCGCGCCCCCCGGTCTGCAAGCTCATGGACTACGGGAAGTTCAAGTACGAGACCGCGCTCAAGGCCCGGGAATCGCGCAAGAACCAGACGCAGACGATCGTCAAAGAGATCAAGCTCCGCCCGAAGATCGACCCGCACGACTACGGCACCAAGAAGGGCCACGTCGAGCGGTTCCTCAAGGCGGGGGACAAGGTCAAGGTGACGATCATGTTCCGCGGTCGCGAGCAGTCCCGTCCCGAGCTCGGCTTCCGCCTGCTGCAGAAGCTGGCCGACGACGTCACCGAGCTTGGTTTCGTCGAGGCGCAGCCCAAGCAGGACGGCCGCAACATGATCATGGTGATCGGTCCGCACCGGCGTCCGGTCGAGCGCAAGGTCGAGGCCAAGCCCGCGCAGCCGGGCCCGGTCCCGAGCCCCCGCGGCGAGGTCGAGGCGCCGGCCGAGACGCCGGCCGCAGCGGCTGCTGACGCTCCGGCCGAGGTCCCGGCTCCGGCGCCGACCGACGCGTAACGGTTTACCCCGACTGGGGAGAGGGCGGAGTGGCCCGCGCCACGGGCCAGGCCACTCCGCAAGGCAACGCTGCCTTTGGGCGGCAAGGAACTAGGAGACGACGGCGACCATGCCGAAGATGAAGACGCACAGCGGCGCCGCCAAGCGGTTCAAGATCACCGGCAGCGGCAAGGTGATGCGGCTGCGGGCCAACCGCAGGCACCTGCTCGAGCACAAGTCCTCTCGCGTCACGCGGCGGCTCTACGGCGAGGTCGAGCTCGCCCCGTCGAACGTGCGCCAGATCAAGCGCCTGCTCGGCAAGTAGCCCCGAATCCTGTCACCGCAGCCCAGAGGAGATTGAACGATGGCACGCGTCAAGCGCTCGCTTAACGCCAAGAAGAAGCGCCGGGTTGTCCTTGAGCGGGCGAAGGGCTACCGGGGCCAGCGGTCCCGGCTCTACCGCAAGGCCAAGGAGCAGGTCCTCCACTCGATGACCTACGCCTACCGCGACCGCAAGGACCGCAAGGGCAACTTCCGCAGGCTCTGGATTCAGCGCATCAACGCCGCCGCGCGAGCGAACGGCATGACCTACAACCGTTTCGTGCAGGGGCTGAAGGCCGCGGGCGTCGAGGTAGACCGGCGTGTTCTCGCCGACCTCGCCGTGACCGACGCGGTGGCCTTTGGCGCGCTGGTCGAGGCGGCGCGCGCCGCGCTTCCCGAGGCTGTCGCCGCGGCTGCCTAATCCGCTCCCACTTCCGCCCGTGCAGGCCGGATGCGGCATTCCGCCCCATTGTTCAGCGGGTCCGGAGATATCGCATTCGCCTGCCGGATTAAGGCTAATTGCATGTACGCGAGCGCCAGCACGGCCCGGCTCAGAGCTGCTCGCCGACTGACTAAGCGGGCGCTGCGCCAGCAAGAGCGGGCCTTCCTCGCGGAAGGCCCGCAGGCCGTTTCCGAGGCCCTGGCGAGCGGCGCCGGGGTCAGCGGCCTGTTCGTCACCGGGGCCGCCCAGACCCGGCACGCCGACCTGGTCACCCGGGCCGAGGAGGCCGGCGTGGACGTGCAGCTGGTCAGCGGCGAGGTGATGAGCGAGCTGGCCCAGACCGTCACCCCGCAGGGCCTGCTGGCGGTGTGCGACTTCGTGGACGTGCCGCTGGAGCAGGTCACCGCGGCCGGGCCCGTCCTGGTCGCCCTGCTCGCAAACGTCCGTGACCCGGGCAACGCCGGCACCGTGCTGCGGGCCGCCGACGCGGCGGGGGCGGACGCGGTGATCTTCGCGGACGCCTCGGTCGACGTCTACAACGGCAAGTGCGTGCGGGCCAGCGCGGGCAGCCTGTTCCACCTGCCGGTCGTCTCCGGGGTCCGGCTGGCCGCCGCGACTGCCGCGCTCAAGACGGCCGGCCTGCGGGTTCTCGCCGCCGACGGCCGGGGGACGAGTACCCTGGACGACCCCGCCACCCAGGCCGCGCTCGCCCGGCCCACCGCCTGGCTGTTCGGCAACGAGGCCTGGGGGCTTCCGGACGAGCTGATCGCGCTGGCCGACGAGTCGGTCGCGGTCCCGATCTACGGCCGGGCCGAATCGCTCAACCTCGCCGCCGCGGCGGCGGTCTGCCTGTACGCCTCCGCGCAGCGGCTGTTTTCCGCGCCGGGAGCGGCTCCCGTTTCCGCGCCGGGAGCGGCTCCCGCGATACCCGCCGCCCGCCGCTGACCGCAAAAGACCCGGCAAAGCCGCCTTTCCAATATGATTATCCCGCGTTGCCCGCCTAAAGGCGGACAGCCAATCCTTCGCATAGGGTATTTACGCTATGACTTAGCGCAATCCCGGGGCAGGTACTGTCGTGAGGACGGGTAAACGCGCTAGAGTCTGATCACATTCCGTCACCCGCATCGCGGATCGCGCCGACTAAGCCCGGTCCCCGATGTGCCCCCAGATGGACGGAGGCGCTACGCCGTGGAGGACAACAGTCCGGGCCGGAAACGTCCCGGCGGGCCTGGGCGGGCCGAGGTCATGCCGTCAGTGCCCGTCGACGAGCTTCCCGACGGCCTGGTCGTCGCGGACGACGCCGGCCGTGTCGTCGTCTTCAACCGCAGCGCCGTCCGGCTCACCGGGATCGCGGCCGAGCAGGCGGTGGGCAAGTACGTCTACGACGTGCTGCCCTTCCGGGACAACGACGACTGCGACTGGTGGATGTTCGTCGATCCCTACCACGGCCTGGCCACCCGGACCCGGCACCCGGAGCGCAGCCTGTTCCTGGGCGAGGGCACCGAGCTGCTGGTCTCGGTCGGCTATGTCCGCGACCGCCGCTCCGGTCCGGTCCGCCGCCTGGTGATCACCCTGCGCGGCGCCCAGCAGCGGGCCCGGCTGGAGCGCAGCCGGGCCGAGCTCGTCTCCACCGTGGCGCACGAGCTGCGGGCCCCGCTGACGTCGGTGAAGGGCTTCACCGCGACGCTGCTGGCCAAGTGGTCCCGGTTCAGCGACGACCAGAAGCGGGTCATGCTCGAGACCGTCAACGCGGACGCCGACCGGGTGACCCGGCTGATCACCGAGCTGCTGGACGTGTCCCGTATCGAGTCGGGCCGGATGGAAGTGCGCCGCCAGCTCGTCGACGTTCCCGACCGGGCGCGGAAGATCATCGCCGGCCGGGTCGCCTCCGGCGACCCGGAGGACCGGTTCCGCCTCGAGGCCGCCTCCGACCTGCCCGAGACCTGGCTGGACGCCGACAAGATCGACCAGATCCTCGGCAACCTGGTGGAAAACGCCGTCCGGCACGGGGCTGGTATCGTCACCGTCGTGATACAGCGCGCGCAGGTGAGCCGGGAGACGGCCGAGGCCGTCACCGTGTCCGTGCGCGACCAGGGCGAGGGCATACCGCCGGAGATGGCGCTGCGGGTGTTCCGCCAGTTCTGGCGGGGCAAGCGCCGCGGCGGCACCGGTCTCGGCCTGTACATCGTCAAGGGCCTGGTCGAGGCGATGAACGGCGAGATCGGCGTGACCCGGGCGCCTGGCGGCGGCGCCGAGTTCCGATTTACCGTGCCCGCGGGCACGCCCATCGCGTAACCGGCGTCACGCCGGACGCCTGGCCCGGCCCGCGGGCGACCGCGCGTCCCGGTCCGCGGACCGGGCCCGGGCTGTGCCGGCCCCGCCTGGCCGGCCGCCCCGGTAGGGTCAGGGCAGCTTACAGAGCAGCCCTGAGTCCGTTCGGGCAACCGGCAACCGGTGCCGCCGCGGACCCGTCAGCTGCTGATGACCTTGAGGAAGCGAAAGATGTCCGCACCGAACAAAAATTACGACCCGGTCGAGGTGACCGCTTTGACGGCCGAAGAGGTCGAGCGCGCGACTGAGGCGGCGCTCACCGCGATCGCCGCCGCGACCACCCTGGAAGCGCTGAAGGAGGCTCGCCTCGCGCACGCCGGGGACAAGGCGCCGCTGTCGCTGGCCCGGGCCGAGATCGGGGCGCTGCCGCCGCAGGCCCGGGCCGACGCTGGCCGCCGGGTCGGCGCCGCCACCGGACGCGTCCGGGAAGCCCTCGCCCGGCGGCAGGAGGAGCTGGAGCGCGACCGCGACGAGCAGGTCCTGGTCACCGAGCGCGTCGATGTCACGCTGCCTTACGACCGCGGCCCGCAGGGCGCCCGGCACCCCGTGTCCATGCTCGCCGACAAGCTGTCCGACGTGTTTGTCGCGATGGGCTACGAGGTCGCCGAGGGGCCCGAGGCGGAGGCCGAGTGGTACAACTTCGACGCGCTCAACATCCCGCCGGACCACCCCGCCAGGGAGATGCAGGACACGCTGTTCATCGCGCCGCCCGACGGCTCGCCCGCCGGCACCCGGTCCGGCATGGTGCTGCGCACCCACACCTCGCCGGTGCAGATCCGGAGCCTGCTGACCCGGCCGCTGCCGCTCTACGTGGTGAGCCCGGGCAAGGTCTACCGGAACGAGGCCCTGGACGCCACTCACCTGCCGGTCTTCTACCAGATCGAGGGGCTGGCGGTGGACGAGGGCCTGACCATGGCCGACCTGCGGGGCGCCATCCAGGCGTTCGTCGACGCCCTGTTCGGGGCCGGGCTGCGCACCCGGCTGCGGCCGGACTACTTCCCGTTCACCGAGCCGTCCGCCGACGTGTCCATGGAGTGCCACGTGTGCCGGGGCGAGTCGGTCAAGCCGGGAGCCGACCCGTGCCGCGTCTGCCGCAGCCAGGGCTGGATCGAGATCGCGGGCTGCGGCATGGTCAACCCGCGGGTGCTGGTCGCCTGCGGCATCGACCCCGACCGCTACAGCGGGTTCGCCTTCGGCCTCGGTATCGAGCGGGCGCTGATGCTGGCGCACGGCATCAACGAGATCCGCGACACCTACGACGGTGACGTGCGGTTCAGCCGGGCCTTCGGGATGGAGATCTGACCATGCGGCTACCAGTTTCCTGGCTCCGGGAGTACGCACCCGTACCCGAGCCGTATGACGCCCTGGAGATCGGCCGCCGCCTGACCCAGGCCGGCCTCGAGGTCGAGGCGGTCGAGCAGGTCGGCCAGGACGTGCACGGGGTGATCACCGCCCAGGTGATCACCGTCGAAGAGCTGTCCGGCTTCAAGAAGCCGATCCGCTACTGCCGGGTCGCGGTCAGTGACGCCGAGCTGAGCGCCGACCCGGAGACGCTGACCGGTGTCGTCTGCGGCGCGGTGAACTTCGCGCCGGGCGACCGGGTCGCGTTCGCGGAAGTCGGTGCCACCCTGCCCGGCGGGTTCGAGATCACCGCGGCGAAGAAGTACGGCCGCGTCTCGGCCGGGATGATCTGCGCCGTGGACGAGCTCGGCATCGGCGAGGACCACAGCGGCATCCTGATCCTGCCGCCGGACACCCCGCTGGGCGTCGACTTCGCCGCCTACGCCGGGCTGCGCGACGACGTGCTCGACATCACCGTGACCCCCGACCGCGGCTACGCGGTGTCCGTCCGGGGCGTCGCCCGCGAGCTGGCCGGCGCCTACCGGGTGCCCTACACCGACCCGGCGCTGACCATCGCGGGCGACGAGGACGCCCCCGGGATCGCCTCCGCGGGCGCGGGCCCGGCGGCCGGCCAGGCACCCTGGCCGGCCGAGATCGCGGACCCGACCGCCTGCGACCGGTTCGTGCTGCGCGAGGTCCGCGGCTTCGACCCCCGGGCCCGCACGCCGCTGTGGATGCAGGTCCGGCTGGCGCGCTGCGGGATGCGCTCGGTCTCGCTGGCCGTCGACGTGACCAACTACCTCATGCTCGAGCTGGGCCAGCCGCTGCACGCCTTCGACCGGTCCAAGCTGAGCGGGACGGTCGTCGTCCGCCGGGCCCGGCCGGGCGAGACGCTGACCACGCTGGACCACGTCGACCGGGTACTGGACCCGGCCGACATCGTCATCACCGACGACCGCGGCCCGATCTCGCTGGCGGGCACGATGGGCGGCCTGGCCACCGAGATCGACGGCGACTCGACCGACCTCGTCATCGAGGGCGCGCACTTCAGCGACACCGGGACCGCGAAGATGGCCCGCCGTCACCGGCTGCACTCCGAGGCCTCCTACCGGTTCGAGCGCGGCACCGACCCCGAGCTCCCGCCGCGCGCCACCGCCCGCGCGGCCGCCCTGCTGGCCCGCCTGGGCGGTGCCACGGTGGTGCCCGGGGCCACGCAGGCGGCGGTGCCTCATCCACCGCGGACCATCGAGATAGCGGCCAGCTACCCGGACCGCGTCGCCGGGGTCGTCTACGGCCTGGACACCGTCGTCGCCCGCCTGCAGGAGGTGGGCTGCGAGGTGCGGTCCGTCCCCGCGTCGGCGCCGGTGACGGTCGCGCCCTGGCGGGCGGGCCCGGCCCGGCCCGCCGCCGAGCCGGGCCCGCCCGGCCGGGACGACCTGGTGCTGCTGGTCACGCCACCGTCCTGGCGGCCCGACCTCACCGACCCGGCCGACCTGGCCGAGGAGGTTATCCGCCTGGAGGGCTACGGCAACGTCCCGGTCCGCCAGCCCCGCGCGACCGCGGGCCAGGGGCTGACCGAGCGGCAGCGGTCGCTGCGGGCGATCGCCCGCACGCTCGGCGCCGCGGGCTTCGTCGAGGTGCACTGCGACCCCTTCGCCCCGGCCGGCGAGGCCGACAGCCTGATGCTCACGCCG
>DASWUW010000624.1:0-2222 GCA_036406335.1 Trebonia sp. | reverse complement strand
GAACGAGAGCAGGCCGCGGAACAGGGTGGCGGTGTCGACCGGGGCCCGCAGCAGGGCGTCGAAGGACAGCCACCAGTGCGTCGGCAGGTACGGGCCGATCGCGGCGAGCTGCGGCACGTTGTCGAGTACCTCGCTGGTCACGACCAGGATCATGACCGCGGCGATGGCCCCGATGGCGTGCTCGGTCAGGGTGGAGATGGCCAGCCCGATGGCACCGAGGGCAGCCATCGCGGCCGCCACGTACAGGGTCACGAACAGCAGCCGGAGCAGCCCGTCGGCCAGCGAGACCGTGGTCCCCGACAGCAGGGTCACCGGGCCGACCGGGAACAGCACCACCCCGGCCAGCAGCGCCACCACCGAGACGATGAACGTGGCGCACAGCCCGAACGTCACGATCACGCCGTACTTGACCGCGAGCAGCCGGGTCCGCCCGGCCGGGACGGCGAGCAGGTAGCGCAGCGTGCCGTAGCCGGCCTCGCCGGCCACCGCGTCGCCCGCCACCACCGCGACCACGACCGGCAGTACCAGGATGAGCAGGGTGGACAGGGCGATGAAGGTGAGGAACACGCCGTTCCCGGCCAGCTGGTTGAAGAACGCCGGCCCGCCGCCGTTGCCGCCCTGCGGGCGCGGCGCCGCCAGCCGCAGCGCGATGCCGATGATCAGGGGGAAAATGGCGGTGACGGCCAGCAGCAGGAGATTGCGCCTGCGCAGCAGGACGAGCCGGAGTTCGGCCGCAAAAAACCTCAGAGCGGACCGAACGGGGCGGGGTACCCGCTGGCCTGCCGCCGCCGCGCCCGGCTCGGCGGCCCGGACCTCAGCCGCTGACATCGAAGCCCTCCCCGGTCAGCCCGACAAACAGGTCCTCCAGGCTCGGCGACGTGACCGCGAAGCCGCGGACCCCGATCCCGGCCTGGACGAGCTCGGCGCAGATCTGCTCGGGCGAGGCGTCACCGAGAACGGCGGATGCCTCGCCGGTGTCGCCGCCCCCGTGGGCGACACCGGACGCGTCGGTCAGGCCCACCCCGGTGAGACCGAGCCCCGCCAGTACCTTGGCCGCCGCCTCGGGGTCGGCGGTCCGCACCGTGACCCGGGCGGCGCCGGTGCGGCGCAGCTCGGCCAGCTCGCCCTGGAACACCAGCTGGCCGGTCCGCATCACGCCCACGTGCGTGCAGATCTGCTCCACCTCGGCCAGCAGGTGGGAGGAGACGAACACGGTGACGCCCTCCGCGGCGATCTGCCTGATCAGCGTGCGTACTTCCCGGGTGCCCTGCGGGTCCAGGCCGTTCGTCGGCTCGTCCAGGATGATCAGGTCGCGGGGCTGCAGCAGGCCCGCGGCGATGGCCAGCCGCTGCTTCATGCCGAGCGAATAGTGCCGGTACCGCTTGCCCGCCGCGGCCAGCAGGCCCACCCGGTCCAGGGCGCCGTCGATCCTGGCTTTCGCGGTGGCCGGGTCGGCGGTCCGGTCGGCCGCGTCGTACCGGGCCAGGTTGGCGGCGCCGGTCAGGAACGGGTAGAAGGCCGGCCCCTCGACCAGCGAGCCGACCCGGTGCAGCACCCGGGTGGCGCCGTCCGGCATCGGCACGCCGAGCAGCGCCGCGCTCCCGCTGGTCGGGAAGGCCAGGCCGAGCAGCATCCGGATCGTGGTGGTCTTGCCGGAGCCGTTCGGCCCGAGGAAGCCGTAGACGGCGCCGGGCGGAACGGCTAGGTCGATATGGTCGACGGCGAGCTGACCACCGCGGAATCGCTTGGTCAGCCCGCCGGTCGAGATGGCGGTCAAGGGTTATTTCCCGGCGGCCGCGGCGTACAGGACGCTGGGCCGGACCGCGCCGACGTACGCGGTGCCGGAGTCGGTGATCAGCACCGAGACCAGGCTGGTGCGCAGCAGCCGGCCGCTGCCCCAGGCGCCGTGCACCGCGGTGGCCGAGTTGAGCAAGGTGCGCAGCACAGCGTCGCCGTTACCGGACGCGGGAGCGCCGGAACCGGGTCCGTGGGGACCGGAGGTCAAGTCGGACGACGGGACCTTGAGGACCGTCAGCCAGTCATGGCCGATCGTGCTGTAGCCGGAGGTGTCAGCGGGGGCGTGGCCGTGGTCGCCGCTGCCCAGGTTCTCCTGGGTGACCGTGGCGCCGGGCGGCGGGGTGAAGGTGAGGTCGGCGGCCGCCGGGGCGACGAACTGGATGATGGTGTAGCCCACCTGGAAGGCCGCGGTGCTGGCGCCGCGG
>DASWUW010000623.1:0-2455 GCA_036406335.1 Trebonia sp. | reverse complement strand
AGCCGCTGGAATAACGCACCCGGCGAAAAGGCGGCAATATCGATAGCGTATTCCACGCTCCCCGCAATCCGCGCCGGGAGGGAGTAACACCAGCTAGCCCTCTAGGCGTACCGCTAAATCATCATCCAGAATGACGCGGCGGCTAATCACGGCCGGCCAGAATTGGGGACGCTCTATAAGAGTGACGATATATAGACGAGAGGACTTTCCATGAACGAGGTGCGGGCCGGTGATTGAGGTGCGGGGCCTGACGAAGCGGTACGGCGCTAAAACCGCCGTGGACAACCTGTCGTTTGGTATCGAACCAGGCCGGGTGACCGGTTTCCTCGGGCCGAACGGGGCGGGCAAGACCACCACGATGCGGTGCATCCTCGGGCTCGACTACCCCGACGAAGGCACCGTCACCGTGGACGGCAAAGCGTACGCGGACCTGGCCTACCCGATGCGGGAGGTCGGCGCGCTGCTGGAGGCGAAGGCGGTGCACGGCGGGCGGTCCGCCTACAGTCACCTGCTGTGCCTGGCCCAGACCAACGGCCTCCCCCGGCGACGGGTGGGCGAGGTACTCGAGCTGGTCGGGCTTACCGAGGTGGCGCGCAAACGGTCCAAGGGGTTCTCGCTCGGGATGAGCCAGCGGCTCGGTATCGCCGCGACCTTGCTGGGCGACCCGAAGATGCTGATGTTCGACGAGCCGGTCAACGGCCTCGACCCGGAAGGCATCCTGTGGATCCGGAACCTGATGAAGGCCCTGGCCGGCGAAGGCCGCACCGTTTTCGTGTCCAGCCACCTGATGTCGGAAATGGAGTACACCGCCGATCACCTGATCGTGATCGGCCGGGGCAAGCTGATCGCCGACAGCACCATGCAGGAATTCGTCGCCCGGGCGTCCGGTGCGGCCGTCCGGGTGCGGACGCCGTCCCCCGACCAGCTCGTGGGTGCGGTCACGGGTAAGGGCGCGGCCTGCGTCCGCGGGGACGACGGTTCGATCGAGGTGCGCGGGATGACTGCCGAGCAGGTCGGTGACCTGGCCTTTGCCGAGGGCATCGGCCTGCACGAGCTCTCCACGGTGCGGGCCTCCCTGGAGGAAGCGTTCATGGAACTGACCGCGGACAGCGTGGAGTACCGCGCCGACGTCCCCGGTCAGGGGACGGGTGCGGCGGCCGGAAAGGATTCTGGGCGATGACGACGACAACCGCGGGCACGCGGCTGTCCCCGGTTCCGCCCGCCTCCGGGCGGGCCGGGCTGGGGGGCGTGATCGCCTCCGAGTTCACCAAACTGCGCTCGGTCCGCTCGACCTACTGGACGGCGGCGGCGCTGGTCATCACCAGCCTGGGCGTCGCGGCCATCGCCGGCTTCGGCGTCGCGTCCAACCTGCATAACCAGCCGTGGAACAAGGCCGGAACGGACGCCACCCAGAATTCGCTGATCGCCTTCTTCGAACTCGGCCAGCTGATCATCGCGGTTATCGGCGCTATGGCCATTACCTCCGAGTACTCCACCGGGATGATCCGCACCTCGCTGACCGCGATGCCGCGCCGGGGCACCGTCTACCTGGGAAAGCTGATCGTGCTGGCCTCGGTGACGCTGGTGGTCTCCCTGGTGACCTCGTTCCTGGCGTTCTTCGTCGGCCAGGCGGCGCTGTCCGGCTCGGGGGTGAGCGCCTCGCTGTTCCACTCGATCACGATCCCGGCGGGGGTGCAGCTGAGCCCGCCCGCGGGCGGGTCGGGCGGGCCGCCCCGCTACGTGTTCCAGGGGACCGACCTGATCTCCTCGGGCACGGTGCTCACCGCGGTGGTCGGCACCGCGCTGTTCGTCACCGTGGTCGCGCTGATCGCCTTCGGCCTGGGTGCGATCATCCGCCACACGGCGGGCGCGATCACCTCCGCGATCGGCCTGCTGTTCGTACTGTCGATCATCATCCAGATCCTGCCGGACAGCTGGCGCTGGGAGATCATGCGGTTCTTCCCCGACGCGGCCGGCCGGGTGATCTCGGTGACCGTGGGTCAGAACGGCAACCCGCACCTGTGGTCAGCCTGGCCGCAGCTCCTGGTCACCGTGATCTGGGCGCTCGTCCTGGTCGGAATCGGCGGTTACCTGTTCCGCAAGCGCGACGCCTGAGAATACCCAGGCCGCTGCTTCCCGGCGGACTGCTGACCGTACGGTAGTGCCCAGCAACGATCGCCGCCTGGAGGTCCACGGTCATGAGCACTGAGCGCGAGAAGCAGGTCGCCGCGGAAGCGGCCGCGGAGCTGGTCGAGAACGGCATGACGGTCGGGCTGGGTACCGGCTCGACCGTGGCCTACCTGCTGCCGGCCCTGGGCAAGCGTTCTCTCGATATCGTCTGCGCCGCCACGTCGCCCGCCACCGAGCACGCCGCGCGCGGGCTGGGCCTGCGGATCGAAGACGTCCGGAGCATCGACCGGTTCGACATCACCATCGACGGCGCCGACCAGATCCC
>DASWUW010000622.1:0-2845 GCA_036406335.1 Trebonia sp. | reverse complement strand
CGGCGCCCGGCCGTCCCCGGCCGCGCCGCGGGGAGCGGCGCCGCGTCCCGGCGCGCGGGCGGCTGCGCGGGTGCGGTCAGGCCGACGGCGAGCGCCGCCACCCCGAGCACCAGATGGGGAAGGTAGGGGACCACCAACGGGTGGGGAGCCCACTGGGCCAGCAGCGCGGCGACGACGGGACCGAGGCCGAATCCGGCGCTCAGCGCCAGGGCAGCGCGGCGCGCGCTGACCGCGTCCCCGCCGGACAGGTCCAGCACCCAGGCGGTCGCCGGGCCGATCACCAGGCCCGAGCACAGGCCCGCCAGCCCCCGGCCGGCCACGATCAGCGGCAGGCTGCGCGGGCCGAGGACGAGCAGCAGCGTGGCCACCGGGGACAGGGCCGCGAACGGCAGCACGCAGGCCCGGCGGCCGAACCGGTCCGACAACGGGCCGCCGGCCAGCAGACCGGGAATGAGCGTCGCCGCGTAGACCGCGAACAGCCCGGCCAGCTCGCCCGCGCCCAGGCCGAGCGCGTGCCGGTACACGATCAGCATCGAAGAGAACTGGTTGGCTCCCCAGCCCACGGCGAACATCAGCAGCGCGACGCGGACCCAGGCGGCCGGCCTTCTGATTGTCGTCACCCGGCCGACGCTAGCGCGAGAACGGTCAACCGGCCGTTTGCCGGTTTCCGGCCCAGGGCCGTCGGGGCACCCGGGAGGCGGCACCCGCCTGGTACCGCCGGCCGTCTAAGATCGCCAGTCATGGAGCAGCGAGTTCTGGGAAAGACCGGCAGGCCCGTCTCGGTCGTCGGGCTCGGCACGTGGCAGCTCGGCGCCGACTGGGGATCGGTCACCGAATCGGACGCCCTGGCCGTGCTGAGTGCTTCCGCCGAGGCCGGGGTCACGTTCTTCGACACGGCCGACGTGTACGGCGACGGGCGCAGTGAGCGCGTCATCGGGCGGTTCCTGGCCGAGCACCCGGACCAGGGCGTCACCGTCGCCACCAAGATGGGCCGCCGGGTGGAGCAGGAGCCGGGGAACTACACGCTGGAGAACTTCCGCGCCTGGACCGACCGGTCGCGGGCCAACCTGGGCACGGACCGGCTCGATCTCGTCCAGCTGCACTGCCCGCCCACGCCGGTCTATCACTCCGATGCGGTCTACGACGCCCTGGACACGCTGGTCGCCGAGGAGCGCATCGCCGCCTACGGGGTCAGCGTGGAGACCTGCGACCAGGCCCTGGCCGCGATCGCCCGGCCCGGGGTGGCCACCGTGCAGATCATCTTCAACGCGTTCCGCCGCAAGCCGCTGGACCAGGTGCTGCCCGCGGCGGCCGCCGCGGGGGTCGGCATCATCGTGCGGGTGCCGCTGGCCTCCGGAATGCTGTCGGGGCGCTACACGCTCGACACCGTCTTCGCCGCCGACGACCACCGCAGCTTCAACCGGCACGGCGAGGCGTTCGACGTGGGGGAGACGTTCTCCGGCGTGGACTACGCGACCGGGGTCCGGGCGGCCGCCGAGTTCGCCGCTATCGTGGCCGGACCGGGCGCGTTCGACGCGGAATCGGCCCCGGCGGCGACCACGGCCCAGTCGGCGCTGCGCTGGGTGACCCAGCAGCCCGGGGTCAGCACCGTCATTCCCGGCGCGCGCAACCCCGAGCAGGCGCGGCAGAACGCGGCCGCCGCGGCTCTCCCGCCGCTCAGCCAGCAGGCCCTGGGCCAGGTCGAGGACCTGTACGACAAGGACCTGCGGGCCGCCGTTCACCCCCGCTGGTAGGCGGAGCGGTTACTGGTAGCGGTAATCGTCCCGGCCGAGCTGCACCATCGGGCTGGCGTACTGGTTCGCCTGCTGGCTGATCTGCTGGCGGACCAGCTTGCGCAGCTGCCGCAGACCGCCCATGGTCACGGCCACCACCGCCGCGCCGGCCGCCAGGATGGAGGCGCCGAACAGCGCGAGCCCGCCGACCACGTGCCCGAGCAGCACCAGGATCACGCCGGCGAACAGCGAGGCCGGCACGGCCGCGATCAGCAGCACCGCGAGCACCCCCAGCGCCATCAGTGCCCTTGCCGACCAGCTCATCGTCCGGGTCCGGGACCAGGCTGTCATGTCGCTCACCCTTCTCAGTCATGCTCGTGATCACGATATGTCGTGTCACTGTTAAGTGCAACGTGACTCCGGCCCGGGCGATTCCGCGCTGGTCAGCCCGCCTTGGCGATGACCTCGTCGGCAACCCAGCGGGCGACGCCCGCCGGATAGGGCGCGGGCAGGGACAGGACGAGGTGGCCGAAGCCCGCGGCGACGGCTTCGCTGACCGCGGCCCGCGTGCTGCCAGGATCGTCGTAGGAAACCCGCAGGGGGAGTGACCGGGTGATCGAGGCCGGGTCGCGGCCGATCTCGGTGCAGTAGCGGTCGAGCAGCGCGCCCCGGGACCGCGCGGCCTCGACATCGCCGCCGGGGAAGTTCCACACGTCGGCGTGCTCGGCGACAATGCGCAGCGTGGCCGCGGCCTGCCCGCCCATCACGATCGGCGGGCCGGGGCGCTGCACCGGCTTGGGGTTGCAGAACGCGCCGGCCAGGTCGAGGTACTGGCCCTGGAAGTCGAACGGCTGGTCCTCGGCCCACAGCCGCCGGATCACCGGGAGCGCCTCGGCCAGGGCGCCGGTGGCGTCCTTGGCGCTCAGGTAAGGCAGGCCGTAGGCCTCGTACTCGCGCCGCGCCCACGGGATGTCGGTCCGCGAGCCGACGCCGATGCCGAAGTCCAGCCGCCCGCCGGACACCACGTCGACGGTCGCGGCGATCTTGGCCAGCAGCGCGGGCGGCCGGATTCGGTTGCTGGTCACCAGCAGGCCCAGGCGCAGCCGGGTGGT
>DASWUW010000621.1:0-10513 GCA_036406335.1 Trebonia sp. | reverse complement strand
CGCCTACGGGCTGCCCCCGCGGACAGCCGCGTTCGAGCTCGACTTCGGCGTGCTCGCGGCCGCGGCCGCGGCGGCCGAGCCGGTGCGCGGCCCGGCGCTGCCCGCCTACCCGCTCGCTACGCAGGACGTGGCGCTGGTGGTGCCCGAGGAGGTGCCCGCGGCCGACGTGGTGGCCGCGCTCCAGGCGGGCGCGGGGGAGCTGCTGGAGGAGCTGCGGCTCTTTGACGTCTACACCGGGGCCCAGCTCGGCGAGGGCCGCAAGTCGCTCGCCTACACGCTGCGGCTGCGCGCACCGGACCGGACCCTCACCGCCGCCGAGGCGGCGGGCGCCCGCGACGCGGCGGTGGCCGAGGCCACCCGGCGCACCGGCGCGGTGCTGCGCGCCTGAGCAAACCGGGCACCGGAAACACCGCGAAGAGGCAGGCTAAGCCCGCCGGGTCCGACCGCTCCGCCTGCGGGGTGGACCCGGCGGGCTTTGGCTTAGGCCCAGCCGGTCGTTCCCATGCTCGGACTTCTCTCGACGGAAAGAGATTCCGCCGCAGTCTGCCCGGTTATATACCGACATAATCTAACGAATCGTCATTCTGGCGTTTTGCACCACCGGCCCCTGGGCGCGCCGGCCGTAACATAACATTTTGATTACGAGAGACGCGGGATGGCGCCTTCGAGGTGCACTGCAATCGCTTGCAGCGTCGGCGTTTCGTCACTTCCGGCGCCCGGCGCGGCACGACCGCGCTGTCGGTAAGTAGCCGCGTTTTGACGGTGTGCACGTGAAATCTGTGACAATGTGGTGTTAGCGCCGCACGTTGCGCTATCCGGCGTGGTCAGCGCGGATAGCGGCGGAGAAGCACTGTGCTAGCCCGGGAGGTCAGATGTATCACGCGCGTCGTGCCGTGTTCACACACGGAACGCCACGCGTCCGGCAGTGGGCGGTCTGGTCGCTGCCGGGTCCGCTGCTCGTGCTGTGGTCGGTCGTCACCTCCGGGTACCTGGTCTGGATCGCCGGGCGGGCGTCCAGCTTCCACTTCCGGCTGGCCGACGTCGCGCTGTTCGCCGCGCTGCTCGGCTGCGGGGCCGTCTCGGTCGAGGTGGCCCGGCGGGCCGGCGAGCCGGCCGGCGTGGTCAAGGACGTGTACGCGGTCTGGGAGCTCCCGGTCGTCTTCCTGCTGCCCGGCATCTACGCGCTGATCGTCCCGGCCATCCGCCTGGCCCTGACCCAGTGGCGGGTCAAGCGGGCCCCGGTCTACAAGCGGGTCTACACCGCCGCGGCCATCGGCATCGCCTACGGCTGCGCGCGCCTGGTCTACGTGAGCCTGCTTCCCCCCGGCCAGTCGCGAACCTACCTGCTCAGCCATACCGTGGTGTGGCTGGTGGCGGCCGGATCCGGTGCGGTCGCCCAGTGGCTGGTCAACCAGGTGCTGGTGCTGGGCGCGTTCAAGCTCGAGAACCCGCGGACCAGCATCCGGCACCAGGTCCTGAGCCGGGAGACGCTGCACAACGACGCCACCGAGCTGTGCGCCGCCCTGCTTGTCGCCGTGGGCATGACAATCAGCGTCTTCACCTTCATCATCGCGCTGCCGCTGGCCACGCTGCTGCAGCGGTCGTTCCGGCACGCGCAGCTGCTCAGCGAGGCCCGCGCGGACGCCAAGACCGGGCTGCTCAACGCGGCGACCTGGGAGCGCGAGGCGTCGGCGGAGGTGGCCCGGGCGGTGCGCACGCTCTCGCCGATGGCCGTGGCCCTGCTCGACCTGGACCGGTTCAAGCTGGTCAACGACACCTACGGCCACCTCGTCGGGGACGAGGTGCTGCGCCGGATCGCCGGCACGATGTCCGACGTGCTGCGCGAGTACGACCTGGCCGGACGGTTCGGCGGCGAGGAGTTCGTGGTGCTGTTCCCGCAGACCCGCGCGCCGGACGCCCTGCGCATCGCCGAACGGATCCGGGCCCACATCGCGCGGCTGCCGATCGACTCCCCGGGGGGCGAGTCGGTGCACGTCACCGTCTCGATCGGGGTGGCCGCCCTGGACGCCGGGTCGAGCCGGGAACTGCCCGAGCTGCTCGCCGCGGCGGACGCCGCGCTGTACCGGGCCAAGGCCTCCGGCCGGGACCAGGTGCAGATGATCAGCACCAGCCGGGGCCTGAGCGCCGTCCGCCCGGACGCCGACCGCGAAGCGGACGCCGGCGGGATCTTCCGGCCCGGTGCGCCCGTCAAGCCGGCCGCCTCCCGCCAGCGGCCCGGTGACGCCGAAGACAGCGCCAGCCCCGCGTCCACCTCCGCGTTCGCGGTCTGACCGCCCCGCTCCCCGCCTCCGGCGATCACCACGTCCCGGCGGTCGAGCCTCCGGCGACCGTCATGACCGAGCCCGTGACCAGTCGCGAGCCGGTCAGGTAGAGGACGGCATCGGCAATGTCCTGCAGGACGCCGGTCTTGCCGTTGGGGGCCAGCGTCCGGAAGAAGGCCCAGTTCTCCTCGCCGGGGGAAGCATCGGCGTGTCGGTGACCCCGGGCGCGACGGCGTTCACCTGGACGCCGGACCCGGCCAGTTCGATCGCGAGAGCTCGCACCGCGTGATTGAGCCCGACCCGTTAGCCGACATGTGCTTCGCCGCTTCCTGGGCCGGATAGAAGAAACCCTTGAGGTTCGTGTCGAGCATGGAGCTGACGTCCTGCTCGGTAAAGTTTGCCACCGGCTTCGGCCGGAAGATGCCCGCGTTAGCGATGAGGATGTCTACCGCGCCGAAGGCTTCGACGGCCGGCGAGGACGGGCAGGGCGAGCGCGTCTTGCAGCAGGCCGTTAAGCGGATCGGCGTCGTCGTAGCTGTCGACTCCGACCACTCGCATGAGATCGGTGATGACCCGGACCGCCGTCTCCGAGCCGAAGATTTTCGCGTAGTTCGCCAGCTCCGGGCCGGCGGTATGGCCGGCGTCGACCGCGCGGCACGCGCGCCAGCTCAGGGCGCGCGCTGCTTCGATCAAAACTCATCCCGCTGAGCGCCAGCCCCGCGCCTTCCCGGCCGAGCAGGTTCTGGCGGGAAGCGGTCATGTCGTGCAGGGAGAACTCCGGAAGCAGGTGGGCGCGGTACCCCGGGGAGTCGATGACGCGCTCCTGGACGAGTCCCTCGGCCGGCTGGTCCGCCACGATGATCGAGACTGCCTGCTCGGGTGGCGCCCCGTCGTCGGTCCGGCAGACGACGCACAGCACGTCTGCGCCCTTGCCGTCCCAGCCGGTCGCCGAGGAGACCCGTTTCTTGCGGCCGTTGATAATCCAGTGGTCACCGTCGCGACGGGCGCGGGTGCGGAGGCCCCGCCCGGCTCGCTCGAGCAGAATCCAGCCAGGGGGGCGCCGGCGCCGGACAGAAACGGCGCCAGCAGCCGCTCCTTCTGCTCGACGGTTCCGCCGACCAGGATGGGCTGGAGGCCCAGGACGGTGCCCAGCAGCGTCAGCGCGATGCTCGGGTTCCCGCAGTACGGCTCCTCGGCCACGATCGCCGTATCAGCTTTCGTAGGCGGGTCTCGTCGCGGCGAACCGCTCCTGCGGGCCCGGCAGGCGCTCCGCCACTGCCTGAACGTCGCGCAGGACGTCTTCGGCGATCTGACGCGACCTGGACCGCAGCTCGCGTTGCCGGCCGGAGATTTCTTGCCTCACTCGCGTTCCTCTCGCTGGTTCCGGGACGCCTCAGCAGGCCGGCCTGGTACGGCCAGACTGCGGGAAGAGCCGCGCGGGAGCATCGGTCAGATGACGGGCAGAAGGCGCCGTCGGCGGCACCGCGCCGGGCCCTAAATCGCTGGCCCGGCCGGGGGTTACGTGGCAGTCTTGCCAGGTGGCCGAGGATGTGGCGTGGTGGCCGGCCGGCCCTGGGGCCAGCCGCGGGAGCGCGGCCGTCCTGACCGTGTCGTACAACACGCGGGAGCTGACGGCGTTCCTGCTGTGGTCGCTGCGCATGATCGTGAGCTGGCCGGAGCTGGAGATCGTGGTCGTGGACAACGGCTCGCGGGACGGGTCGGCACCGCTGCTGGCCGAGGCGGAGCGGGCCGGGGTCTGCACGCTGCTGGCCAATCACGCCAACCGTCACCACGGCCCCGGGCTCAACCAGGGAATCTCCTATCTGGCCGCCCGGCCCGGGCCGCGGCCGGAATGGATCTGGATCCTCGACTCCGACGTCGTCGCCGCCCGGCCCGACGCACTGTCCGCGGCCGTCACCGCGGCCCGCGAGCACTCGGCGGCCCTGGTCGGTGAGCCGCAGCCCGACCAGTGGCACCCGGACGGGCGCTTCGGGACGTACTCGCTGCTGATGAACCCGGCCGCCGTCTGGCGGCGGCCGGGGGAGCCATTCGGCGACGGCGGCGACCCGGCCTCCGGCCCGCTCGTCTCAGCCGCGCGACGGGGAGTCCCGATGGCGCCCTTTCCGTTCACCGCGGCGGGGTACGTCATCCACCGGGGACGCGGCAGCCTGGCCGCCGTCCACGCCGCCGGGGACCGCTCCAACCCCCTCTACGAGTGGGCCGCCGGCCACCACGCCCCGCACTTCGCCGAAGTTCCCGGCGCCGAGCAGCGGTACCGCACCCTGCTGCGGGAGTTCCGGGCCGCGGCCGGCTCGCTGACCGGAACAAGCCTGGCCGCCGCCTGCCGCCGTGCCCCCGGCCCCGGGTAACCCGCACCGCCGCCCCTCCTGCGGCCGCGGCCGCATCTTGCATATTCATGCAATGCCATGCATACTCTCTCAGGGGAGAAGGAGGCATCAGCATGGGTACACGGGTCGCCGTCGCGGGCGCCAGCGGCTATGCGGGCGGGGAACTCCTCCGCCTGCTGGCCGGGCATCCCGACCTGGAGATCGCGGCGGTGACCGCGGGCAGCAGCGCGGGCCAGCCGGTCACCTCCGTTCATCCGAATCTCACCGGCCATCCCGCCTTCGACGGGCGGAACTTCCAGGTGACCGACGCGGCCACCCTGGGCGACGCGGAGCTGCTCTTCCTGGCCCTGCCGCCCGGCGAGGCGGCCGCCCTGGCGCAGCAGCTTCCGGACGCCCGGATCGTCGACCTGTCGGCCGACTTCCGCCTCGGCGACGAAGAGGCCTGGCACCGGTTCTACGGTGACGCCGCCTACGCCGGGCGCTGGGTCTACGGCCTGCCCGAGCTGCCCAGTGCCGCGGGACAGGCCAGTGCCCGGGACAAGATCAAGGCCGCCCGGACGGTCGCCGCGCCCGGCTGCTACGCCACCACGGCCATCCTCGGGCTGGCCCCGCTGCTGGCCGCCGGCCTGGTGGAGCCGCAGGACATCGTGATCGTGGCCGCCTCCGGCACCTCCGGCGCGGGCCGTTCCCTGCGCTCCGAACTGCTGGCCAGCGAGATCATCGGCTCGATGTCGGCCTACAAGGTCGGCGGCGCCCACCGGCACACCCCGGAGATCGAGCAGGCGCTCACCGAAGTGCTCCCGGAGCCCGGCGCGGTCACCCTCTCCTTCACCCCCACCCTGGCCCCGATGCCCCGCGGCATCCTCGCCACCAGCACGGCCCGGCTCACCCCGGCCGCGGCGGCCGCCGATCCCGGTCGCCTGCTGCGGTCGGCGTTCGCCGCCGCCTACGACGGCGGACCGTTCGTCCACCTGCTGCCGGAAGGCCAGTGGCCGGTCACCGCGGCGGTCTACGGCTCCAACGGCGCGCACGTCCAGGTCGCGGCGGACCCCCACGCGGGCCGCGCGGTCGTGATCTCCACCACCGACAACCTCGGCAAAGGCGCGGCCGGCCAGGCCGTGCAGCTCGCCAACCTCATGCTCGGCCTCCCCGAGACGGCGGGCCTGACCACCCACGGAGTAGCACCTTGAGCGTCACCGCACCGCTTGGCTTCCGCGCCGCCGGAGTGGCGGCCGGCCTCAAGACGTCCGGCGAACGGGACGTCGCGGTCGTCATCAACGACGGCCCGTCCCGCGCCGCCGCCGCCGTGTTCACCAGCAACCGGGTGCAGGCGGCCCCGGTCAAGTGGTCCCGCCAGGTGGTCAGCGGCGGCCGGGTCCGGGCCGTGGTGCTCAACTCCGGCGGGGCCAACGCCTGCACCGGCCCGGCCGGCTTCCAGGACACCCACGCCACCGCGGAGCGCCTGGCGGCGGCGCTGGACGACTCGGCGGGCGAGATCGCGGTCTGCTCCACCGGCCTGATCGGCGACCGGCTGCCGCTGGACCGGCTGCTCCCGGCCGTCGACGCCGCCGTGGCCGAGGCGGACCGGGGCGGCGGCGTGCACGCGGCGGACGCGATCCGCACCACCGACACGATCATCAAGATCGCCTTCCGCCGGGAAGACGGCTACACCGTCGGCGGCATGGCCAAGGGGGCCGGCATGCTCGCCCCGTCCCTGGCCACCATGCTGGTCGTGCTCACCACCGACGCCGACCTGACCGCACCGGAGCTGGACTCGGCGCTGCGCAGCGCGACCGCGGTCACCTTCGACCGGCTCGACGCCGACGGCTGCATGTCCACCAACGACACCGTGCTGCTGATGGCCAGCGGCGCGTCCGGGGTCAAGCCGGACCGGCGGGACTTCACCCGGGCTCTCACCGAGGTCTGCGCCGACCTGACCCGCCAGCTGCAGCGCAACGCCGAGGGCGCCTCCAAGTACGTCACCGTCGAGGTCGTCGGCGCGGCCAGCGAGGCCGACGCGGTCACCGTCGGGCGCAGCGTGGCCCGCAACAACCTGCTCAAGTGCGCGCTGGCGGGCTCCGACCCCAACTGGGGCCGGGTGCTGACCGCGGCCGGCACCACCGACGCGGTCTTCGACCCCGACCGGCTCAACGTGGCGATGAACGGCACCTGGGTCTGCCGCGGCGGCGCGCCCGGCGACGACCGCTCCAAGGTCGACCTGTCCGGCAAGGACATCACGATCACGGTCGACCTGTCGGCGGGCCCGCACAGCGCCGTCATCCTCACCACCGACCTCACCGAGGCCTACGTGCACGAGAACTCGGCCTACTCGACATGACGATCGTCATCTCCGAGCGCAAGGACGCCGCCCGCCGGGCCGCCGCCACGGCAAAGGCGGGCACCCTGGTCGAGGCGCTGCCCTGGCTCGACCGGTTCCACGGGGCGACCGTGGTGATCAAGTACGGCGGGCACGCGATGACCTCGCCCGAGCTGCGCGCCGGGTTCGCCGAGGACCTGGTGTTCCTGCGGCACGCGGGCCTGCGCCCGGTGGTCGTGCACGGCGGCGGCCCCCAGGTCACCGGCCACCTGGACCGCCTCGGCATCGAGTCGGTGTTCACCGCCGGGCTCCGGGTCACCACCGAGGAGACCATCGACGTGGTCCGGATGGTGCTCAACGGCAAGGTCAACAAGGACATCGTGGGCCTGATCAACCGCTTCGGCCCCTACGCCGTCGGCCTGTCGGGTGAGGACGCCAACCTGTTCACCGCCGAGCGCAAGTACGCCGCCGTCGACGGGGAGCTCGTCGACATCGGCCTGGTCGGCGAGATCAGCGCCGTGGACCCCTCGATGGTTCGCGCGCTGCTCGACGACGGCCGCATCCCGGTGGTGTCGAGCCTGGCCCGCGCCGGCGACGGCCCCGACGGCACGAGCACGGTCTACAACGTGAACGCCGACACCGCCGCCGCCGCGCTGGCGGTCGCGCTCGGCGCGGCCAAGCTGGTGGTGCTGACCGACGTGGAGGGCCTCTACCGGGACTGGCCCGACTCCGACGAGGTGATCAGCCAGCTGGACACGGGCGACCTGGAGAAGCTGCTGCCGGCCCTGTCGGCCGGCATGATCCCCAAGATGGAAGCCTGCCTCACCGCCGTCCGCGGCGGCGTGCCGAACGCCCACGTGCTCGACGGCCGGCTGAGTCACGCGATCCTGCTCGAGATCTTCACCGACTCCGGGATCGGCACCATGGTGATTGGAGAGGATCCCGCATGAGCGAGACCGAAGCACTGCAGACGCGGTTCGCGGCCGCGATGATGGTCAACTACGGCACCCCGCCGCTGGCCCTGGCCCGGGGCGAGGGCAGCCGGGTATGGGATACCGACGGCCGTCCCTACCTCGACCTGATCGCCGGTATCGCGGTGTCCGCCCTCGGCCACGCGCATCCCGCGGTCGTCGGCGCGGTGACCGCGCAGGTCGGCAAGATCGCCCACACCAGCAACCTGTTCCTCCACGAGCCGGGCGTGCGGCTGGCCGAGAAGCTGCGCAGCCTGCTGCACGCCGACGCCCGGGTCTTCTTCTGCAACTCGGGCACCGAGGCCAACGAGGCGGCGCTCAAGATCGTCCGGCGCCAGCAGGGCCGGGGCCGGCCGGTCATCGTCGCCGCCGAGCACAGCTTCCACGGCCGCACCATGGGCGCCCTCGCCATCACCGGCAAGGAGTCGATCCGGGCGCCGTTCGCCCCGTTCGGCTTTGACGTCCGCTGGGTGGAGTACGGCGATGCCGCCGCCCTCGCCAGCGCGGTCGACGAGCAGGTCGCCGCGGTCTTCCTCGAGCCGGCGCTGGGGGAGGGCGGGGTCATCCCGGCTCCGGCCGGCTACCTCGCCGCCGCCCGCCGCGCCTGCGACCGCGCGGGCGCCCTGCTGGTGCTGGACGAGATCCAGTCCGGCATCGGCCGGACCGGCGCCTGGTTCTCCCACCAGGCCGAAGGCGTCCTGCCGGACGTGATGACGCTGGCCAAGGGCCTCGGCGGCGGGCTGCCGATCGGCGCCTGCGTCGGCTTCGGCGCCAGCGGCACCGCGCTGCGGGCGGGCGACCACGGCTCCACCTTCGGCGGCAACCCGGTCGCCTGCGCCGCCGCCCTCGCGGTGATCGAGACCATCGAATCCGAGGACCTCCTCAAGAACGTCAAGTCGGTCGGCGAGGCGCTGGCCGGGGGCATCGCGGCCGTCGGCCATCCGCTGCTGAGCGGGGTCCGCGGCACCGGGCTGTGGCTGGCCGCGGTCCTGACCGAGGATAAGGCGCCCGCGGTCACCGCGGCCGCCCGCGAGGCCGGGTTCCTGGTCAACGCGGTCCAGCCGGACGCGGTCCGGATCGCGCCGCCGCTGATCCTCACCAGTGGCGAGGCGGCGGAGTTCGTCTCCGCCCTGCCCGCCATCCTGACCCGGGCCAGCGAGCAGGAAGGCTGAGCATGCCCCGGCACTTCCTCCGCGACGACGACCTCACCCCGGCCGAGCAGGCCCAGGTCCTCGAGCTGGCCCGGGCGATGAAGGGCGACCGGCTGGCCCGCCGTCCGCTGGCCGGGCCGCGGACGGTCGCCCTGCTCTTCGACAAGCCGAGCCTGCGCACCCGGGTCTCGTTCGCCGTCGGCGTCGCCGAGCTCGGCGGTCAGCCGCTGGAGATCGACACCACCAAGACCCACATCGGCCGGGGCGAGACGATTGCCGACATCGCCCGCGTGCTCACCCGGCAGGTCGCCGCGATCACCTGGCGCACCTCCGGCCAGCAGCGCATCGAGGAACTGGCCGGCGCGAGCACGGTCCCGGTGATCAACGCGCTGACCGACGAGTTCCACCCCTGCCAGATCCTGGCCGACCTGCAGACGGTGGCCGAGCACTTCGGCTCGCTGGCGGGCCGCACGCTCAGCTACATCGGCGACGGCGCCAACAACATGGCGAACTCCTACCTGCTGGGCGGGGCGACCGCCGGGATGCACGTCCGCATCGCGGCGCCGCCCGGCTACCAGCCCGACCCGGAGATCGTCGCCCGGGCGCAGCGCATCGCCGCGCCGGCCGGCGGCTCCGCCGTCGTGCTGGACGACCCGGCGGCCGCGGCCAAGGGCGCCGAGGTGCTGGCGACCGACGTCTGGGTGTCCATGGGGATGACCAACGCTCCAGAGCGCACCGCCGCGCTGGCCCCGTTCCAGGTCAACGACGAGCTGCTCGCGCTTGCGGCAGCGGACGCGATCGTGCTGCACTGCCTGCCCGCGCACCGCGGCGAGGAGATCACCGCGGAGGTGCTGGACGGTCCCGCCAGCCTGGTCTGGGACCAGGCCGAGAACCGGCTCCACGCGCAGAAGGCGCTGCTGGCCTGGCTGCTGGAGCAGGACTGATGACGGCCCCGGTGGCACCGGGCACCAAGGCGGCCCGGCAGGCCCGGATCGCCGCGATCCTGGGCCGTGAGCAGGTGCACTCCCAGGAGCAGCTGGCCGGCCTGCTCGGCCAGTACGCCGGCCTGCGGGTCACTCAGGCCACCCTCTCCCGCGACCTCGACGAGCTCGGCGTCGTCCGGCTCCGCGGGGCCGACGGCACCCTGGTCTACGCGCTGCCCGGTGACCCGGGCGGCCCCGGCTCCCCCCCCGGTACCGCCTTCGGTTATCCCGAACGGGACCAGCTGACCCCGGCCCCCCCCGTTCTCCCGTCGACCCCCCGCACCCCGTCAGCCGCCCGCACCCCGTCAGCCCCCGGCACCGCGCCGGCCGGCCGCGACGGAGCGACCCGCGAGTCCCCGACCGCGGTTCGCGAACCCCGCGGCGCGGCGGGCGGATCCCGGCCCGCGGCCCGTGAGCCTGCCCCCGGGGCCGGCGAACCCCGGCCCCGCACCCCGGCGTCC
>DASWUW010000620.1:0-3491 GCA_036406335.1 Trebonia sp. | reverse complement strand
AGGTCGCCGTCGCGGTCACGGAAGGTTCCGGACGGGCCCCCTGGTGCGGCGAGGGCGTAGGCGATGATGGCGTCGGTCCCGTCGCGGACCGGGTGGCCGTGCCCGCCGCTGAGGTCGGTGGCGGTCATGCCGGGGTCGGCGACGTTGATGCGGATGCCGGGCAGGAGCTTGGCGTACCGGGCGGTGAGCATATTGATCGCTGCCTTGGCGGCGCCGTAGAGCGGGGTGCCGGCGCGCGATTCGATCCGGCTCTCATCGTGGAAGAGGCCGAGGGAGCCGAGTCCGCTGCCGACGTTGACGATGCGCGGGTCTGCGGAGCGTTCGAGCAGTGGCAGGAACGCGTGGATGACGCGGACGTACCCGACGACGTTGGTCATCAGGACGGCTGCGATGTCGTCCGCGGTGTAGTCGTGGACGTCGCGGAGCGGGCCGGTGATGCCGGCGTTATTGACCAGCACGTCCAGGTGGCCGTCGGCCTGCTCGACGACCTCGGCGGCGTGGCGGACGGACTCATCTGAGGTCACGTCCATCTCGAGGAAGGACGCGCCGGCGCTGTCCGCGGCGGCGTGTCCGAGCTCGGGGTTGCGGGCGGTGAGATAGACGCGGCCGCCCGCTCCGGCCAGCCGCCGCGCCGTTTCCAGGCCGATGCCCTTGTTGGCCCCGGTGACCAGCGCGACGAGAGCACCCTCCGGCGACGTGTCCGCTTCTTGATGTACTTCAGTTATTTCACTCACAGGTCGAGTCTGGTGCGCCACCGGCAGGACGGCGTGGCACAGTCCGGGCCACCCAGTTGCCAGCGGCGAGGTTGACAATGGAGTCATGAGCGAAACATCCGAGCTTGCGGGGCTGCTGTGCTCGTGGCGGGCCCGTGTCCAGCCGGACGAGGTCGGCTCCCCGTTCGCGCCGGGCTCGCGGAAGACACCCGGGCTGCGGCGCGAGGAGGTCGCCTGGCTGGCAGGCGTATCACCCGACTACGTCAAGCGCCTCGAACAGGGCCGGGCCCACCCGAGCGCGGGCGTCCTGCGCGCCATCGCGCGGGCGCTGCGCCTTTCCGGCGCCGAGTACGAGCTGGCCTGCCGCCTGGCCGGGCACGCTGCCCAGCCGGGCGGGCTCGTGCCCCAGCACATCACCCCCAGCGTGCAGCGCCTGCTCGACCGCCTCGCCGGCACCCCGGTCGCCGTCTTCGACGCCTCCTGGACGCGCCTGGAGCAAAACGACCTGTGGACGGCGCTGACCGGCGACGTGCGCGGCCGAGTCGGCCGCCCGGCGAACATCGTATGGCGGGTCTTCAACGACGACTCCGGACGCGTCCGGCACGCTTTCCCGGACGGCTACAAGGCATCGCTCGCCGCCGACCTGCGTGACGTGGCCTCCCGCTACCCGGCGGACCGGGACCTTTCGGGCCTGATCACCGCACTGCGGAAGTCAAACCCCGAGTTCGCCCGCCTGTGGGGACTCTCCACCGTCGCCCACCATGGCAGCGAGCGCAAAACCGTCGACCATCCCGACGTCGGCGAACTCGAACTCGACTGCGACGTCCTGTCGGTGCACGGAGCCGACCTGCGCGTCATCGTCTTCACGGCTGCCCCCGGCAGCGAGGCGGCGGGCAAGCTGCGCCTGCTGAGCGTCCTCGGCTCCGAGGACACGTCCTCTCCAGTCCAGGCCCGGGCCCGCTGACTGCCTGAGCTGCCCCCTGTTCCGGACCGGGAAATCACCGGCACTCGTGTCTACCGCGAGGAGCTCGGCGGCCGGTCAGAAAGCAGGCGGCAGGCCGGCCCGGCCCTGAACGCGGCCCGCCGTCGCGGCGGGCACCCGGGTCGCCGGGTCCAGGGAATTGCGGCCGATGGCCGCCGCCGAGGCCTCGTCAGGCGAGATCATCGTGACCGCCGCCCCGCTGTCCTTGAGGGCGTTCAGGACGTCGGCCAGCGGCATCGGCGTGGGCAGCGGCGAGTTCAAGCCCAGCGGGGAGATGACGGTGATCCGCGCGGCGCCGGCGGCCAGGTCGGCATTGTCGGACGAGCGGACGCCGCCGTCCATGTACCGGCGGCCGCCGATCGTCACCGGCGGCCAGATGCCGGGCACCGCGCAGCTCGCGGCCACCGCGTCGGTCACCGGGATCCCGGAGCTGGCGTCGAAGACGGCCAGCTCGCCGGAGCCACAGTCCACCGCGGTCAGCCGGGTCGCCGTCACCGGCCAGTCCGGCGTCGCCAGCCGCGACTCGATGACCGCACGCCGCTCGGATTCGGGGACCGTCTGCGCGTTGAGCGCGAACTCGCCGAACTTGCGCAGCTGATCGGCCGGCGTGCGGGCCGCTTCCAGGTAAGGCTGCAGCTCGGCGGCGAACTTGGCCCAGTCGACCTCGGCCCTGATCTCGCGGGACTGCAGGGCCGGGTCGACCTGCCGGGCGAACAGGGCCGCCAGCGACAGCCCGCTGCCGAGCTGCGCGGCCACGGTCGCGCCGGCCGAGGTGCCGATCACCAGGTCCGTGCCCGTGGTCACGTCCTGCTCGACGTCGGCCAGCCCGGCCAGCAGCCCGGTCATCCACGCGATGCCGGCGACCCCGCCGCCGCCGAGCACTAGTGCCTGTCCCGCAGTCATCAGCAGTCGGGGCACGAGACCGGGCCGGCCCGTTTCCCCTCCTCCTTTCCGATTTCGTACGTGTCCGCAAGTGCGGTTCTCCGACACGGTGACTCGCGCTAAACGCGAGCCGGAGCCTCCGGGACGAGCACGAGTTTCCGGCGGGATCCACGGGCCTGCCGCTCCCAGGCATCCTTGCCATCTCGCAGGGGCACGGCCTCGACGTCGACCTTCACTATTCCGTCGGCGACGCTCTGCGTAAGGTCGAGGTACGCAGACCGGCGGTCGTCGAACGGGCAATGGAACGGTCGGCGGCCACCACGGCCGCGGCGCCCAGCGCGAGCGCCGCTTGGTGCGCGATCCGCCCCAGTGCACCCGCGGCACCCAGGACGAGCACCGTCTCGCCCGGCTGCAGTCGTGCCCGCCAGGTCAGGGCGGGCCACGCGGCCAGCCCCGTGTTGCCCAGGGCAGCTGCGGTGACGTCGTCGATCCCGGCTGCCACCGGCATCAGCCGGTCAGTCGCCACGCGGGTCAGCTCGGCCCAGGTCCCGTGGGGCCCACGGTCTCGTCGGAGAACACTCGTTTGCCGTCGTCGGTGAAGCCGGCTCCGTCCGCCCCCACCACCGGCCGCGGATGCCGGCGCCGGGAAGTCGCCGTACTGCGGCTTGGCACCGAGCTGGTGCAGCACCGCGGCTTCCATCCTGGTCTCCTTCGCGGTGCTGGCGCCCCGCTCGCCGCGGTGACGCCGGGGGCGCTGCCCGGAGTCGTCAGTCTGGGGTTCACCGCGCCGGACGCAGGGCGTCGTCTTCGAGCGTGGCGAGCACCGCATCGTCAAGTGGGATAGCCCCAGCCGCGACGTTTTCCTCAAGGTGACTGGGCTCGGCGGTTCCCGCGATGAGCAGTACGTTCGGGGC
>DASWUW010000619.1:0-4566 GCA_036406335.1 Trebonia sp. | reverse complement strand
GGCGACGTTCTCGGCCGCCTGCCGCCACACGTTGCAGGAGAGGAAGAGGCTGTCGCCGTCCTTCCACTCGTTCGTCTGCCGGTCCATGACCCGCGGGGTGGACGCGATCCGGAAGGTCGCGACCGGCTGCCCGGACGGGGTAAAGCGAAGCTCCGGGTCGGCGACGAGATTGCCGACAACCGTGATGGGGGTGTCTCCTGCCGCCATGATGGCGCTCCCGGTCTTAGCAGAACTGATGAAAATGGATTAGCGGTGCTCGGGCCGCAGGACCTTAGTCCGCAGCACGCCCTCGTTGAGGTTGAGCTGGCGGTCGAGTTCCTGGACGGTCTTCGGCTCCGCGGTCAGGTCGGCAATGGCGTAGATGCCTTCCGGCTTCTTGTCGATCGGGTAGGAGAGCCTGCGCTTCCCCCAGATGTCAAGCTTGCCGACCTTGCCGCCGTCGTCGGTCACGACCTTGAGGAACCCTTCGAGCGACGGCTGTACCGTTCGCTCCTCGAGGTTCGGGTCGAGAATGATCATGATTTCGTAGTGGCGCATGCGCGCTCCTCCTCTGGACTAACGCGGCCACGGTCTCTCCGTGACAGGAGGCACGGGATTCAAGCTCCCGCAGCCACTAACTGTACCAACGCCCACGGACATTCTGAGCCGGAATCCGGCTGCCCCCTGTTCAGCCGCCGCCAAAGAGGGAACAGTTGACAGTGAGATCCGGACGATGATGTGCCCTCGGGAGACGTCATGGCAGACACCACCGACACCGTCAGAGCTAGCAGGCTGAACCTCAACTCGGACGGCCGGCCGCATCCGCTGCTCAACGCGGCCAGCCTCTTCACCCTGATCATCGGGTTGCTGTCGTTCGCGCTGGGCCTGTTCCTGCGGACTGGCCCCAGCGGGACCCACGGCTGGGCCATCGCGGCCTCCGTCACCGGGCTGGTAGCTATGCTGGTGGGCTTGTTCTCCCAGATGATGTCGGCCACCCGCGAGGAGCGGATCATCCTCGTCACCGGCATCATCGCGGGCTTCGTGGGCCTGGCCCTCGGCCTGGCCCACGGCGGCTTCAGCTAACTCCCCGGGGGAGTCACGGGCACGGGCTACGCTCGTGGGCATGACTCGTATCGGCGGGCACTTCCACTCTGATCACCCGCTGGAGGACGCCGTCGCCTGCGGCGCCCGGGCCGCGCAGTTCTCCCTGGGCGACCCGCAGGGGTGGAAGGCGCCGGTCATCCCCGGGGGTGATGCCGGCGCGCTGCGCGCTGCCTACGCCGCGGCCGGGGTAGACATCTACATACACGCGCCCTACGTGATCAACGTGGCATCGGCCAACAACCGGATCCGCATCCCGAGCCGGAAGCTGCTCGACCAGCAGCTCAAGGCGGCCGCCGCGGTCGGCGCCAAGGGCCTCATCGTGCACGGCGGCCACGTCACCGGCGGCACCGACCCGGCCGACGGCGTGGCGAACTGGGTCAAGACCATCGAACGGGTCGACCGGCCGCTGCCGCTGCTGATCGAGAACACCGCGGGCGGCGAGGGCGCGATGGCCCGGCGGCTCGACGCGATCGCCCGGCTCTGGGAGGGCGTCGGCGCGGCCGCCGCGGGCAGCGGCGGGGGGAACGGCGAGGTCGGGTTCTGCCTGGACACCTGTCACGCGAACTCCGCGGGCATCGACCTGGCGGAAGCGGCCGACCGGGTAAAGGCCATCACCGGCCGGATCGACCTGGTGCACGGCAACAACTCCCGGGACGCGTTCGACTCCGGGGCGGACCGGCACGCGAACTTCGACGCGGGCACGATCGACCCGCAGGTGCTGCTGAGCGTCGTCCGCGCGGCAGGCGCCACGGTGATCTGCGAGACTCCCGAGCCCGGCCTGGCCACCGATATCGGCTGGCTCCGCGACCGGGTCGCGGAGGGCTAGTTCGCAGCCGCCCTGACCGGGCGGCCGACTCGGCGCCAGCCCAGGACGAGCCGGTCCGGCGCGCCGTCGAGGACCCCGCCCGCCGGGTCGTCGATAAGCCCGGAGGCCCTGACCCGGTCTCGTTCCGGCTGCCAGATGTCCTGCACTACGGTGGCTGCGAGCAGGGCGACCGACAGCAGCCGGGCGGCCAGGATGACGAAGTACCAGCCGGTGCCGATGCCGGTATAGCCGGTCTCGGTCGGCGTCCGGTAGAGGAAGACGAAGTAGCCCCAGATACCGAGGAAATAGGCCACCTCGGCCAGCTGCCACAGGACGTAGGCCCACATCCGGGGCCGGGCCAGCACCGCCAGCGGCACCAGCCAGATCACGTACTGCGGGGACCACACCTTGTTCAGGATCAGGAACAAGGCGAGCAGCAGGAAGCAGACCTGCGGCAGCCGCGGCCGGCGCGGGGCGGCCAGGGTCAGCCCGACGATCGCCACGGCGGCGACCGCGAACGCGGCCGAGGAAATGAAGTTCAGCTGGCTGAGCGCGGAGTTCCCGATGACCGGCAGGTGGTAATGCTCGAACAGGTACCAGACCGAGCCCCAGTCGGCGCCGCGGGAGCGGCTGAAGGCATAGAACTCGGCCCACCCGGAGGTTGCGGTCAGCGCGACCGGCAGGTTGATCACCAGCCAGGCGATCAGGCCGCCGGCCAGCGTCTTCCCGAAGACGCGCAGCTCCCCGGCGCGCAGGCACAGCACGAAGAGCGCGCCGAGCAGCAGCAGCGGGTAGAACTTGGTCGCCACGGCCAGGCCGAGCAGTACCCCCGCCAGCCACGGGCGGCGCGCCGCCCAGGCCGCCAGAGCGCCGGCGGTGAGCGCCATGGCAAACAGGTCCCAGTTGACGAAGGCGGCCAGGACGAGCCCGGGGGACAGCGCGACCAGCAGCGCCGTCTTCCAGCCTTGCTCGGCTGACTCCCGGCGGGCGGTGGCCGCGCTGGCCAGTACCCCGGCGATGAGGCAGACCGCGAGCAGCAGCACGGTGACGTCGTAGAAGTCCTTGCCGCGGGCGTAGGCGTCGGTGACCGGGTGCACCACCCAGGCCGCGGCTTCCATCATCCAGCCCATCAGCACCGGGTACTCGACCGGGTGCCCGTAGTAGGGCACCGCGCCCGCCGACAGCTTCTCGGTGTAGTAGAGCGGGTAGATGTCGGTGTAACAGGCGTCCCGGAACTGGCCCGCGAAGCTGTTCCACGCGCCGCCGGAGCTGCACGGGAGCTTCTGCCCGTAGCCGAGCAGGGCCGCGAGCGCGGACGCGGCGATGCCCGCGCCGACATACGCCGGATACCGGTACCGCACTGCCCCGCCCTCGCTCCTGCTGCCTGTTTCCGGAGACCGCGCTCCGGGCGCTATTTTGCCACCCCGGAACGACGCCGGTTCCGCCGCCGTCGCCGCCCCGTGGTCCGCAGCAAGGACCCGGGCAGCAGCACCGTCGCGGCGCCGCTGACCGCCAGGCTAGCCTGCGCGCCCGGTGCCGCCTGGGAGGCCGGTGCCGCCTGGGTGGCCGGTCCGCCCTGGGGACCGCAGCTGGGCTGCCCGTTCTGGTCGTACGTGCAGGTCGGCGACGGGGTTGCGGTCGGGTTCGGGGTGCTGCACTGGTACTGCCCGTTCTGGTCGTACGTGCAGCTCGGCGACGGGGTCGCGGTCGGGTTCGGGGTGCTGCACTGGTACTGCCCGTTCTGCTCGTACGTGCAGCCCGGCGACGGGGTCGCCCCGCGGCCGCCGCAGACGTAGTTCCCGTTCTGGTCGGTGGAGCAGCTCGGGGTGGGCGTCGGGGTGGGCTTCGGGGTCGGGCAGGTCTTGCCCTTGACCTTGACCTTCTTACCGTTGATGACGCAGTTCACCGTGGGCTTGGGTTTGGGCAGCTTGCCGATCTGGTTCCACTTCGCTCCGGTGAAGACCGGGTTCTGGAAGGTTTCCGACGGCAGGCCCGCGAATTCGGCCCGGGCGAAGATGTTCCAGGTCTCGGCCGGCCGGGCACCACCGAAGCCGCCGCCGCCGAGCGGGGTGATGCTCTGGGTCGACTTGTCGGACTGCGATGCGGTGAACATCCCGACGACCAGCGAGTACTGCGGGATCGCGCCGATGAAGAAGCCGGCCCGGGAGTTCGAGGTCGTCCCGGTCTTGGCGATGATCTGCCGGTCGCCGAGCCCGTAGGCAGCGGCGGTACCGGTGCCGGTGACCGTTGTCATTTCCATCGCGTACTGCACCTGCGAGTCCATCGCCGCGTTGATGGTCGGGTCGGGGTTGAAAATATTATGCACGTTGAGTGCTGGCGTCTTCTCCGGGCCGTCAGGCTCCTGCCAGTACCCGACGATGTGCGACTTGTGATAAACGCCGTTGTCGTCGATGGCGGACAGCATCGTGGTCTGCTCGTTGACCGTGAGCGCGGAAATGCCGAGGGCAAGCCCCGCTTGGTGAAGTTCGCTGGTCAGGCCGGATTTGTCGATGTCGACGCCGAAGTTATTCGCCATCTCGATGACGCTGGTCGTGCTGACCCGGTGGGCCAGGTCGGTGAAGGCCGTGTTGGAGGACTGCGCGAGGGCGTTCTGCACGGGGGTGCCGCCACCAGCTTGGGGTTGCCGATTACCTCCCCGCCGTCGTTCTCCACCGGGA
>DASWUW010000618.1:0-3181 GCA_036406335.1 Trebonia sp. | reverse complement strand
AGAGCGTGTCGCTCGCGGCCGCGCACGCGTACTGGAAGATGACCGGGCGCCCGCAGGCGGTCTTCGTCCACGTGGACGCGGGTACTCAGAACCTCGGCGCCCAGGTGCACAACGTGCTGCGCGACCGGGCCGGGGTGATCGTCATCGCCGGGAAGACCCCCTACGGCGAGCAGGCCGGGCCGGCCGGCGGCCGGGACGCCCCCATCCAGTGGCAGCAGGATGTCCCGGACCAGCCGGGCATCGTCCGCGGCTACGCCAAGTGGGTTCAGGAGATTACCCGGCCGGACATGCTCGACCGCGCGGTCGGCCGTGCGGTTCAGGTCGCGTCGAGCGCGCCGGCGGGGCTGGCCTACCTGACGGTGTCGCGGGACGTACTCATGGAGCCGGCGCGGCTCGACCAGTCCCGCGTGCGCGGCTTCGCCGTTCCGGGGCCAGCCGCGGCGGACCCGGCCGCGGTCGCGCGGATCGCGGCGGCGCTGGCCGGAGCGGACAAGCCGTTGCTGGTGACATCCCGGGCCGGGCGCACCGCAGCCGGATTCGCGGCCGTCACGGCGCTCGCCGACCTGGCCGGCCTGCCCGTTACCGGCCGGCTGGAGGGAGGCCCGGTGAACATCTCGACGCGGCACCCGGCCAACCTGCTGGGCCGGCCTGAGCTGGCCGCCGCGGTCTCGGCCGCGGACGTGATCCTGCTGGTGGAAAGTGACGTGCCCTGGCTCCCCGCTACGGTGACCCTGCGCGACGACGTGCGGGTGTTCCACGTCGACCCCGACCCGGCTAAGGCGTCGATGCCGCTGTGGTCCTACCCGGTCGACGAGGCCGTGCAGGCCGACGGCGCGTCCGCCCTGGCCGCCATCACGGTTGAGCTCGGCCGGATCGCCGACGGCGACCCGGCCGTCGCCCGCCGGCTCGCGGACCGGGTCACCGAGCTGGGCTCGCGGCCCGCCGCGGCCCGCCCCGAGCCGGGCAGCGGCCCGGTCACCCCGCTCGGCGTGATGGGCGCGCTGAACGAGGTGATCGATCCGGAGGACATCGTCGTGGAGGAGGCGGTGACCAACGCCGCCGCCGTGTACGACGGGCTGGACCGGACCCGGCCGGGTACGCTGGCCGGCCCCGCGGCGCCCGGACTCGGCTTTGCCCTCGGCGGCTCGCTCGGGGTCAAGCTGGCCCGGCCGGACCGCCGGGTGATCGCGGTCACCGGCGACGGGGCGTTCCTGTTCGGGGTGCCGACCTCGGCTCTGATGATGGCGGCGGAGTGGGGCACGCCGTTCCTGACCGTCATCCTGAACAACGGCGGCTACCGGGCCAGCCGGCTCCCCGTTTTCGGTTTGTTCCCCGACGGTGTCTCGGTGGAACGCGGGACGGCGGTCGGAACCCGGTTTACCCAGGCGCCCGACTACCCGGCGCTCGCCGCGGCCTGTCACGCCTACGGCGAGCGGGTGGAGAAGGCCGAGGACCTGGTACCCGCGCTGCGGCGGGCCGTCGCGGCGGTCGACGCCGGGCAGGCCGCCGTGGTGGAATGCGTTATCGAGCAGGACTGAGGCTCGCGCCGGATCCGGTCTCCCCGCTAGCGTCCCCCGGCTCCTCCCGGCTGCGGACCAGCCGGGAGACCTCGGCGCGCTGGCGGACGAACGTCGCTTGCTCCCTGGTCTCGATCTGGTCCCTGGTGCTCGGCAGGGTTACCGGCAGGTCGGCGCGGACGCGGCCGGGCCCGGGGGTGAGGACGATCACGCGGTCACCGAGGTAGACGCTTTCGTCGATGTCATGCGTCACCACCAGGATCGTGATGTCCCGCTCGCGCCGTACCCGCAGGACCAGGTCTTCCAGGTCCTCCCTGGTCTGCGCGTCCACCGAGCCGAACGGTTCGTCCATGAGCAGCAGCAGCGGCTCGCAGGCGAGGGCGCGGGCTATGGCGACCCGCTGCTGCATCCCGCCGGAGAGCTGCCACGGGTACTTGTCTCCGGCCTGGGGCAGGCCGACCGCGGCCAGCGCGGCGTCAGCCGTCTTCCGGCGGGGCGCCCGGCCGCGGGTGGTCCGGCGCAGGGGCATCGCCACGTTGTCCCGGACGGACAGCCAGGGGTAGAGCGAACGGCCGTAGTCCTGCAGGACCACGGCGAGCCCGTCGGGTACGTCGGTGACGGGGGTGCCGTGCAGCACGATCTGCCCGCTGGTCGGCCGGACCAGCCCGGCGATACAGCGCAGGAGCGTCGACTTCCCGCACCCGGAGGGCCCGACGATGCTGACCAGCTCTCCCGCCGCCGCGGTCAGGCTCACCCCGGAGACGGCGGTGTGCGCGGCCGGCCCGCGGCCGTACGTCTTGGTGAGGTCCGTTACTTCTAGCACGCTAGTCCCGTCTGTTTGCGCTGTGCCAGGCCAGGGTGAACCGCTCCACTCCGCTGAGCAGCCCGTTGAGCAGGTAGCCGAGGATGCCGAGGAGCACGATTGTCGACCACAGCAGGGTCATGTCGAAGGAGTTGGTCGCATTGCTCATCTCGTACCCGATGCCGTTGCTGCTGCCAACCAGTTCGGCAAAGACCATCAGGATCAGGGACAGCGACAGGCTGAGCCGGAACCCGGCGAACACCCGCGGCAGCGCGGCCGGGACGATGACCCGTGCCAGCCGCTGCCAGCGGGACAGCCTGAAGGCCCGCGCGGTCTCCAGCTGCACCGGGTCTAGCGAGGCGGCTCCGTCGATCGTGTTCAGCAGGATCGGCCAGATGGTGCCGAACCCGATCGTGGCGACTTCCATCTGCGTCCCCAGCTTGAACAGGACAATGAAAACCGGTGCCATCGTGACCACGGGCAGCGCGCGGGCGAACTGCAGCAGCGGGTTCAGGTAGGCGGTGGCCGCCGGGGACCGGCCCAGGGCGATCCCTAGCGGAACGCCGACGGCGGTGGCGATCGCCAGGGCCGCGAAGACCCGTCCCAGGCTGGGCAGGACGTTGCCGGTGGCGTCGGCGGTGAGGAAGGCATGTACGGCGGGCCCGGAAAACCACAGCTGGTACATCCGGTCGATGATCTTCGACGGCGGCGGGAAGAACGAGCTTCTGGCCCGCAACGTCCACAGCTGCCAGGCGGCGGCACCCGCGGCCAGCACCACCCAGCGGCTCGCCCACCGCATCCGCTTCCAGCTCATTCCGTCTCTCCGAGGCGCGCGTGATGCCAGCGCAGCAGCCGCCGCTGC
>DASWUW010000617.1:0-1908 GCA_036406335.1 Trebonia sp. | reverse complement strand
GAGCCGGTGGGGGGCCGGCGATCTGGAGATGTGGCGCCTTCAGTGCGCGCTGCTGCCCCTCCGCTCGCCGCTGCGGCCCCGGGCCGAGGCGATGGTCGAGCGCCTGGACCACGAGCTCGGCCGCTAAGCCGGGCCGCCGGACGGCGGTCCCCGCCGTTACCGGCCGCGATACCTGGCTGCAACGTGGTTGCAACGTCACGGCAACTAGCTTGGCCCTAGTGAGGTCGTCTCAGTGAGACTTGTGTCCCCGGACGACCGGACGCGAACGAAGGGGAAACACATCCATGGCGCAGTATTCAGCCCCTGGGCAGTCCGATAGCCTGGTAAAAGTCGAAAGCCGCTACGGAAACTTCATCGGCGGCGAGTGGGTCCCGCCGGTCAGCGGCAAGTACTTCGAGAACATCACGCCGGTCACCGGGCAGCCGTTCACCGAGATCGCCCGGTCCACCGAGGCCGACGTCAGCCTCGCGCTCGACGCCGCGCACGGCGCCAAGCAGAGCTGGGGACGGACCGCCGCGGCCGACCGGGCCAACATCCTGCTCAAGATCGCCGACATCCTCGAGGCCAACCTGGAGAGTCTCGCGGTCGCCGAGACCTGGGAGAACGGCAAGGGGGTGCGCGAGTGCCTGGCGGCCGACCTGCCGCTCGCGGTCGACCACTTCCGCTACTTCGCGGGCGCGCTCCGGGCCCAGGAGGGCGGCATCTCCGAGATCGACGGGGACACCGTCGCCTACCACTTCCACGAGCCGCTGGGCGTGGTCGGGCAGATCATCCCCTGGAACTTCCCGATCCTCATGGCGGTCTGGAAGCTGGCCCCGGCGCTGGCCGCGGGCAACTGCGTGGTGCTCAAGCCGGCCGAGCAGACCCCGTGGTCGATTCTCAAGGTGATGGAGCTCATCGCCGACGTGCTCCCCGCGGGCGTGCTGAACGTCGTCAACGGCTTCGGGGTCGAGGCGGGCAAGCCGCTGGCCTCGTCTAGCCGCATCGCCAAGATCGCGTTCACCGGCGAGACCACCACCGGCCGGCTGATCATGCAGTACGCCAGCCAGAACCTGATCCCGGTCACCCTCGAACTGGGCGGCAAAAGCCCGAACATTTTCTTTGACAGCGTCGCCGCGGCGAACGACGACTTCTACGACAAGGCCCTCGAGGGCTTCACGATGTTCGCCCTCAACCAGGGCGAAGTCTGCACCTGCCCGTCCCGGGCGCTGGTCCAGCAGTCGATTTACGACCGGTTCGTGCCGGACGCGCTGGAGCGCGTGAAGGCCATCAAGCAGGGGCATCCGCTCGACACCGACACGATGATCGGCGCCCAGGCGTCCAACGACCAGCTGGAGAAGATCCTCTCCTACCTGGAGATCGGCAAGGCCGAGGGCGCCAAGGTGCTCACCGGCGGCGAGCGGGCCGACCTGGGCGGCGAGCTCTCCGGCGGCTACTACGTGCAGCCTACGGTGTTCGAGGGCAACAACAGCATGCGCATCTTCCAGGAGGAGATCTTCGGGCCGGTGCTCGCGCTGACCAGCTTCTCCAACGAGGCCGACGCGCTCAAGGTCGCCAACGACACCCTGTACGGCCTCGGGGCCGGCGTGTGGAGCCGGGACGGCTCGCAGGCCTACCGGGCCGGCCGGGAGATCCAGGCCGGGCGGGTCTGGACAAACTGCTACCACGCCTACCCGGCTCATGCGGCCTTCGGCGGGTATAAGCAGTCCGGGGTCGGTCGCGAGAACCACAAGATGATGCTCGACCACTACCAGCAGACCAAGAACATGCTGGTCAGCTACAGCCCCAAGAAGCTCGGCTTCTTCTGATGTCGCCCGCGACGGCCGGCGATCCGCCGCGTGTGACGGCGACCGACAAGGCCCTGGCCCTGATCGATCGCCTGTGGTCGGAGCACGGGCCGGTGCTGTT
>DASWUW010000616.1:0-3705 GCA_036406335.1 Trebonia sp. | reverse complement strand
GTCGGCCAGCAGCACCGAGTACGACGAGGTGGAGCTGGTAGTGCCTGGCCCGGGGTCGTCGCTGAGTTCCTCGCGGATGTGCCCGGAGCGGTCGAGGACGAAGGCGATGTCGTCGTGTGCGATCATGGCGCCGCCCGTGCTGATCTCCGCGGTGACGCCGTAGCGGCGCCAGATGTCCTCCAGCTGGCCGCGCGAGCCGGTCAGGTAGAGCCAGTTGGGCACGGTGCCGAGGTGCTCCTGCCGGTCGAATGCCCGGGTGTAGGCCACGCTGTAGTAGAGCGGGTTGAGGACGATGGCGACCAGCTCGACGTGGCTGGCGTCGGCGCCGAGGAGCTGCCCGGCCTGCCGGACCTCCTGGGCGATCAGCGGGCAGTCCGATACGCACACCGGGTCCAGGAAGGTCAGCAGCACCACCTTGCCGCGCAGGCTCGCCAGCGTGACCTGCCTTCCGTCCTGGCTGGTCAGCGTGAACGCGGGGGCCGGCTTGTCGAGCGGGGCGGTAGAGCCCGAGATGGCCTCGGCGATAATCGGGTCCGCGGTGCGGCTGGTCGACGCCGCAGCCATCGGGGCAGCCCCGACCAGGATGATGCCGACCGCGCCGAGGGCGGCGGTCGTGCGGACGCTGACGGCGCCCGCGGCGCGGCGGACCGCGGCCGGGCGCAGCCGCTCCCGCCACGGCGCCCCGGCTGGCACCCCGGCTGGCACAGTGGCGGCTTCTCCGGCGGCCGCCGCGGCCGGTCTGAGCGCGAGGTACCCGGCGGTGAACACCAGGATCATCGGGATCATGCTGTTGGGGTCGGTGCCGAGGCCGCCGAGGAAGCCGAAGTCCTCGATCAGCACCCAGTCGGCCAGGCACAGCACCGTCGCGGCGATCACCGCCGCGCGGGCCAGCCGGGGCCGGCCGGCGAGGAACGCCGCGCCGAGAACGGCCAACGCGATCACCGTGAACAGGTTCACCGCGAACCCGTGCGCGGCGGTAAACGACCCGAAGAAAGAGACCAGGGCGGACAGCCCGCGCGGCTGCGACATCTGGGCCATCGACTGCACCATGGCGGCAAGAATGCCCGGCCGGCCGGCCGCGGTGCCCTGCCAGAAGCCGCGTCCGGGCCAGGCCTGTAGCACCGCCATGCCGATGAAGAAGGCCCCCATCCCGGCCAGCACGAGCCTTCCGGTCCTGGGCGTCCGCCAGGCCCCTTCGGGCAGCGCGACAAGCACCCCGGCGACGACGTAAAACAGCACCGCCCCAGGCGCGCCGGACAGCCAGGTAAGCCCGGGGGCGAAGATGCCGCCGAACGACTCGCCGAACACCCACACCACCAGCCCCCACCCGACGCTAGCCAGCCCGGCCGCCCGCGACCACCAGCCGCGCTCGGCGACGATCAGCCACAGGCCGATCCCGACCTGAATCCACACCACCGAGGCGCCCGCCTGAACCGGGTGATCGGACCAGATAGTCCCGCCCCAGTTCACCACGTGCTGCACCCAGGCCGGGGAACTCGCCGCGGTGGGCTCGATGACCTGCGACGGCATGCCAGCGGCCATCTTCGGCTGCGCCTGCAAGATACCGTCGAACACCCAGATAAGGCCAAAGGCGATCCGCGGCAGCCAGCGCGCCAGCGGCTCAGCCGGGGCTCTCGCTGCCTGCGTCGCCGCGACGGCACCGGGCCCCTGGCCGACTGCCCAGGTCCTGGTGGCACCCCACACCAGCAGCAGTAGCACGAAGATCGCGGCGGCAAGCAGCCACTGGTGCAGCAGCGCGGACCTGAACGCGTTCACGATGGTCGGGTCGGAGGGGTTCAGCCCCGAGTTCATGCCGGGCACGAAGGCTGCTCCTTGCGACGGCCGACGGACGGGAGAAAGGGCGGCCCACCCCGTGCCGTCACAGTACGCAGCAGCTGCGCGGTGAGGGGAGGCCCGCCGGGCAACATGAGAAACATGTCATCCTCGCCCGCCCTGCAGGTCACGTTACTGTCGCGTCCACGCCGACGAGGCCGGCAGCACGCCCGGCCGCCGCCCGCCCACCGGCCGGCGGGCGGCTAGCTGCCGTCCGGCGGGCTGATGGTCAGCGGGACCGCCTCCGAGTAGCGCACCCGCCCGAAGTACATCAGCTTCACCAGCAGCCACGACTCCCAGCCGGGCTCGGCCGTGGCGGGCGCGGAGACGGCGAACCGGACCGTGGCCTCGCCGCCGGGCTCGGCCGTCACCGGCTGGGTCCACGGCCCGGTCGCCCGCCAGGTGCCGACGGGGGAGATCAGCTGCACCTCGCCCCGCAGCGGCGAGGCCAGCGTGCTGCTGACCCGTACGGCCAGTTCGCCGCCCGCGCCCGGCGCGAGCCGCACCGCCGGGGTCAGTACCTCCAGCGCCACCTCTCCGATCAGGGCGGTGACGTCGGACTGCAGCCGGGCGAACAGCTCCTGGGGCGGCAGGTCCGCCTCCGCGCCGCCGGGCTCGCCCACCGTGACCAGCGCGGTGTCCTCCAGCTGCTGCCCCCGCGCGTCAGTGATCCGGGCGGTGACGAAGTACCGGCCGCCGGCCGTGCCCGGGGCGGCGCTGACTGTTACGTCCCAGGCCGCGAACCCGTTCGGGTTCAGCTGGTAGCGCAGCGGGCCCGGCGGTGCGCTGGCCCCGTCCGGGCCGGCCACCGTGACCGCGAGTCCCTCCGGCACCAGCAGCTCGACCTGGCCCGCGGCGGGGACCGGGCCGCAGGCCACGGTGAGCGCGAGCGCGGGGCCGTCGGCCCCCGCGCCGCCGAGGGTGACCCGGGTGGGGGAGAAGTGCACCGCGACGGGCAGGTTGCCCGCGGGCGCGGGCCCCTTCCCGTGCAGCCAGTACCGGGTGTAGACGGGCTGGGCGGGCTCGAGCGCGGCGGCCTCGGCGGCGGCACCCGCCTGCGGGGCCGGGCGGGCGAAGCCCGGCGCCGTCAGGCGGACGGTCACCGTCACGGTCTCGAACGGCAGCAGGGGAACCAGCGCGGTGCCGTCCCGCACCGTCAGCGGCCCGCCCGCCGGCTCCTCCAGCAGGTCCGCGCGCCACGCGGCCTCGATCCCGGCGGCCATCCGCAGCCCTGCGACCCCCGGGAGCCCGTCGGTCTCCCGCAGCCGCACGGTTACCTCCCGCCGGGCCGGCGACGGAGTTCCGTCGCGGCCCGCGGCCAGCGGGTTGCCGTGCGGCTTCAGGGCGGACAGCGTGACGTGGTTCATCGGGGCCATGGCCGGCCCGTCGAGTATCTCCAGCGCGGCGGGGGCCGGCGCCCCCGGGAAGGGGCCGGCGCCGACGACGGTCAGCAAAGCGTGGTTGTAGTCCTCCGCCGCCGCGTTGAACCCGGCCCCCCGCCAGTCCGGCCTGCGGGCGGAGGAGGCCAGCGCGTAGCGGTAGGTGTGCGACCAGTGCTGCCAGGCGAACGACGAGCCGTCCGGCGCGGTCCGCCGGTCGCCGTCGATCCAGACTCCGCTGGGCCAGCCCGAGCAGGCCCGCATCAGCGACATCCACAGCGTCCCGTCCGGGGTGACCACCCCGGACGGGGTGCCCTGGTTGAACAGCGCGACCGCGCCGTCGGCGAGCGGCTCGTCGCCCGGCGCGAGCGCGTTGCCGTCGCAGGTCTCGGCGTGCACCGGCTGGGACAGCAGCGCGCCGGACAACCCGGCGACCGCCTGCTCCAGGGCCGCCGTCTCCGCGGTGGCCACGATGAGCACCGGCAGGTCCCGC
>DASWUW010000615.1:0-1668 GCA_036406335.1 Trebonia sp. | reverse complement strand
GCCGCCCGGGTGCCGGCCTCCGCCAGCACCGCCGAGGCGAACGCGGCAGCCGACCTCGCCGGGGTGACGGCGGTGGACGACGCGCCCCAGGGAGCGGTCGACGCCGTGGCCGCGCAGGCGGAGTCGGCGCTGGTCGACGAGCGCCGCCAGCAGCGGGTGCGCGCGCTCGGCGCCATCTTGCGCAGCGGCTCGTCGGTGACGATCTTCTCCATCGCCGGGTTCATCATCCTCGGTGACCTCGGCCTCAACCTGGCGCCGCTGCTGGCCAGCGCGGGCGTGGTCGGGGTAGCGGTCGGCTTCGGCGCCCAGAGCCTGGTGCGCGACTACCTGTCCGGGATCTTCATGCTGGTCGAAGACCAGTACGGGGTCGGTGACGTGATCACGGTGGGCGATGCCACCGGAACGGTGGAGAACGTCACGCTGCGGATCACCCGGATGCGGGACGTGAACGGCATCGTCTGGCACATCCGCAACGGGGCGATCGAGACGGTCGGCAACGAGTCCCAGGGCTGGGCGCGGGCCGTTCTCGATTTCCCGGTACCGTTCGCGGCCGACCTGACGCGGATCCGGGACCTGCTGACCGAGACGGGCGAAACCATGTGGAACGAGCCCGGGTGGCGCGCGGTCATGCTCGAGGTCCCCGAGGTTTGGGGCGCGCAGAAGATCACCAGCGACGAGGTCACCATGCGGATGGTGGCAAAGACCGCGCCGCTGCGCCAGTGGGAGGTCGAGCGGGAGATGCGCGCCCGGGTGAAGCAGGCGCTGGCCGAGGCTCGGATCATGCCGGCCCCGGTCGAGCAGCCGACGCTGGCGGTTACGCTAACCGGGGATAAGTGAGGCGTTATGAGCGAGCAGAGCGGCCAGCCGGTCACCTTCTACGAGGCGGCCGGCGGCGAGGAGACGTTTACCCGGCTGGTCCGCCGGTTCTACCAGGAGGTCGCGGCCGACCCGGTACTGCGGCCGGTCTACCCGGCCCGGGACCTCGGGCCCGCTGAAGAGCACCTGCGGCTGTTCCTCATCCAGTACTGGGGCGGGCCGGCCACCTACAACGAGCTGCGCGGGCATCCCCGGCTGCGGATGCGGCACGTCCCGTTCCGCATCGGGGAGACGGAGCGCGACCGGTGGCTGCAGCACATGCGGACCGCGCTGGACGAGGTCGCGCTGCCCGGGCCGCTCGACGCCCAGCTGTGGGATTACCTCGTGATGGCGGCCCACTCGCTGGTCAACGCGCCGCCGGAGAATGTGCCCGGTGCGGGCGGGCGAGGTGACCTGGGGATCACGCCGACGTAACCGGGCCCGTTCTGCTAACCCTCAGAAGTTGCTGACGGGACAGCGCCATCTTCTTCAGGCCCCCGGTCAGTCCGGCACGCTGAGCGGAATCCCGTCCTGCACCATGGTGCCCGGCGGGCACAGCCAGGTCATGGCCTGAATCTCCAGCCGGCCCGCCCGCACGGCCGGGTCGGTGTTCGCCAGTTCGCGGGCCCGGTCGGCTGACTCCGTCGCGAAGACGGCCAGGCCGCGCAGCGACTCGTCGGGCTGGTCGAGTACCGGCCCGTTGGTGACGACCTGGCCGGCCTGCCGCAGCGCGGCGTAGAAGGCCAGGTGGTCGCGCTGGATCTGCTCGGCGGTGGCGTCGTCGTAGTCGGGCGCGTCGGCGGGCCGGCGCAG
>DASWUW010000614.1:0-7019 GCA_036406335.1 Trebonia sp. | reverse complement strand
GATAACCCGCAGGTCGGTCAGGTTCTCCCGCTCGGCCAGGCCCGGATGGCGAGGCCAGCTGCCGATCACCACGCCCGTGATGCGGACCTTGCGCGCCCGTAGTGCTTCCAGGGTCAGCGCGGTGTGGTTAAGCGTGCCCAGCCCGGCCGCGGTGATCACCAGCGCGGGCGCGTCCAGCGCGGCGGCCAGGTCGGGAAGGGTCGCACCGCTGGAGTTGTAGCGGACCAGCAGGCCGCCGGCCCCCTCCACCAGGACCAGGTCCCGGGTGGCGGCCAGGGTCTCGATGAACGCGGCGGCCCGGCCGAAGTCCGCGGCGGGCAGGCCGGACACCCGGGCCGCGGCCTCGGGGGAGAGCGGGTCGGGGAACCGGTTCAGCTCGTAGGTGTCGGTGACGCCGGACAGCCGGGTGATCGTGTCCAGGTCCGGCGTGTCGCCCCCGGGGCGGTCGGGCACGCCGGTCTGCGCGACCTTGACCACCGCGACCCGCCGGCCGGCCGCGGCCGCGAGCGCGGCGACCGCGGCCGTCGCGACAGTCTTGCCGACACCGGTTCCGGTGCCGGTGATGAAGAGGATGCTCCGCAGGTCAGATCCGGTCACGGGACCGATAATACGGGCGGCGTCCGCCGCAGCCGGGTGATGAACTTGTACCGGTCGCCGCGGTACCAGGACTGCGCCCACTCCACCGGCTGGCCGGTGGAGTCGATCGCGTGCCGCGACAGCAGCAGCAGCGGGATACCGGGGTCCACGTTGAGCAGCTGGGCGTCGTGCGGGTCGGCCAGCACGGTCTCGATCGTTTCCTCGGCCTCGGCCAGCCGGATGCCGTACCCGGTGCGCAGCGTCTCGTACAGCGAGGCGTGCCGCTCGAGCTGCCGCCGCAGCCCGGGGAACCGGCGGGCGGGCAGGTGCGAGGTGTCGATCGACATCGGCTCGCCGTCGGCCAGCCGCAGCCGGTGGATGCGCAGCAGCCGCCCGCCCGGGCGCACGTCCAGCAGCGTGGCCAGCTCCTCGTCGGCGGTGACGTAGCCGATGTCGAGGATCTTGGTCTGCGGGTGCAGGCCGTGCTGCCGCATGCCCTCGGTGTAGCTGGCCAGCTCCAGCGGCTGGGCGACCTTCGGCTTGGCCACGAAGGTGCCCTTGCCCTGCATGCGCAGCAGCCGTCCCTCGATGACCAGCTCGGCCAGGGCCTGCCGGACCGTGGTGCGGGAGGTACCGTAAAGCCGGGCGAGTTCGCGCTCCGGGGGAACCGGGCTGCCCGGTGCCATCGCCGCCGTAAAGTTCAGCAGCTGCTTCTTCACCTGGTAGTACTTGGGCAGCCGGAGCAGGGCAGGCGGCGCGGCGATGCTGCCGAGCGGGGCGGGAATGCCATCGTTGCTTTCGGCCGGCACCGGAAACGCGGTCATCGGTTTATACCTCCCCGCTTTTGCGGTATTCCGGCCATGATGACAGTGTTCTCGTTCTTCGGCCAGTAGACAAAGGGCGTTTCTGGTGACCGGCAGATGGCCGGGTCGTGCCGGGACGGCGAAAAACTGCCGCTTCGCCCCGTGTCATGATGGGTGCGTGCCGACGCTCAGTGACCTCGCGAGAAACCACACCAGCCTGTCCGGACCCGACCTCGAGTGGCTGCATTCGCTGGTGTCGGACTGGCAGCTGCTGGCCGACCTGTCCTTCGCCGACCTGATCCTGTGGGTGCCGCTGCGCGCGCCCGACGGCGAGCCCACCGCGGGCTGGATGGCGGTGGCGCAGATGCGGCCGACCACCGGCCCCACCTCGTTTCCCGACGACGTGGTGGGCACCAAGGTCGGTCCGGGAGAGCGGCCGGTGCTGGACACGGCGCGGGCCGAGCGGCGCATCCACCGGGAGAGCGACCCCGACTGGACCTCCGGGGTCCCGGTGCGGGCGGAGGCCATCCCGGTGACCCGCGACGAGCGGGCGATCGCGGTCATCGAGCGGTCCACCAACCTGAACGGGGCCCGTACGCCGAGCCGGCTTGAGCTGACCTACCTGGCCGGGGCGGACGACCTGGCCCGCATGGTGTCGGAGGGCACCTTCCCTTACCCGGGGCACGACAATACGCTGGTGCGCTCGCCGCGGGTGGGCGACGGCATGCTCCGCCTCGACGCCGGGGGCCGGGTCACCTTCGCCAGTCCCAACGCGCAGTCCGCCTACCGCAGGCTCGGGTTCGCCGCCGACCTGATGGGCACCGAGCTGGGCAGCGCGACCATGCAGCTGGTGGTGTCCGGCGCCCCCGTGGACGAGTCGCTGATGCTGGTGACCCGGGGCCGGGCGCCCCGGGAGACCGAGATCGACGTCAACGGCACGGTGGTCCAGCTCCGTTCGATCCCGCTGGTAGTCGGGGGTCAGCGGACCGGCGCGCTGGTCCTGGTGCGGGACGTCACCGAGCTGCGCCGCCGTGAGCGCGAGCTGCTGACCAAAGAGGCGACGATCAGGGAGATCCACCACCGGGTCAAGAACAACCTGCAGACCGTCGCCGCGCTGCTCCGCCTGCAGGCCCGGCGGCTGTCGGCCCCGGAGGCGCGGGAAGCGCTGCAGGAGGCGGTGCGCCGGGTCGGGTCGATCGCCATCGTGCACGAGACGCTGTCCCACGCCCCGGAAGAGATCGTGGACTTCGACGACATCGCGGACCGGGTGGCGATGATGGCGGGGGAGGTCTCCTCGGCCGAGGTGCGGGTGACGCCAAAGATCACCGGCCAGTTCGGCATGCTTCCCGCGACCGTGGCCACCCCGCTGGCCATGGTGCTCACCGAACTGCTGCAGAACGCTCTGCAGCACGGGTTCGGGACGGTGCCGAAGGACGGCTGGGGACCGGACGGGACCGACGCCGGGATCATCGAGGTGGTCGCGGCGCGGGCGCCCGAGCTGCTCACCGTGACGGTTACCGACAGCGGGGCCGGGCTGCCGGAGGGATTCGACCTGGAGAAGACCACCAGCCTCGGCCTGCAGATCGTCCGGACCCTGATCGAGGGCGAGCTCGGCGGGCGGATCAACCTGCGGCCGCGGGCCGGGGGCGGGACGATCGCGGTCGTCGACCTGCCGGTCCGCTACGAGCCGAAGTAGCCCGCGGGCTAGACGCCCGCCCGGGCGCGCAGGCGGAGCGTCCGGCGCTTGACCGCACGCCGCTCGTCCTCGCTCAGGCCGCCCCATACGCCGGCGTCCTGGCCGGAGTCGATGGCCCAGCGCAGGCACTCCTCTACCACCGTGCACCGGCGGCAGACCTGCTTGGCTTCTTCGATCTGGTGGAGCGCAGGGCCGTTGTTTCCGATCGGGAAGAACAGCTCTGGATCAACCTCACGGCAGGCGGCGATGTGGCGCCAGTCCATGGTGTCCCCTTCTCGGCGTAGCAGCTGGTCGTCGGTGAGGCCGCCACACGCCACTCTGTGCTTGTGAAGTATTTCACGAGCTAAGCGATATGCCGGGAACGCCGTGGTATTCCCGATCTTGGTTGGTGCCCGCGTTGGTTTACGTCGTCCCTGGCACCGGCTCTAGCCTCTCAACCGGGCTGGTTCAGCGCAAGAGGGCATGACAAACAGGAAAGCCAAAATTTATGTCTCGTCCATCACAGTAGTTGCGCCCGGGCAAACTGCTTAACCCACCGTGCTCGCCGCGGTACTTCAGGCCACCACGGTAAGGGCGTCGGGGATAAAGCGGAAGGAGACCCCTTCGGTCTCGCCGAGGTACTCGCCGTCGATGTGATAGGCGATCGGGCGGACGGCCTCGAAGGACAGCTCGGTCAGCGCGGACGCGCTGACCACGTCCCGCCCGGACGGCAGGTCTCCTTCGCGGGCGTGCAGCATGTGGACGAGCGCGGCCAGGGTAGTCAGCCAGCGGAGCCGTCGCAGCGCGAAGAAGTCGAGTCCGGAGCTGAAGTCCGCGTGCGCCGGGCGCACCGGGTGGCTGCCCAGGTAAGTCCAGGGCGAGCTGTTGGTGACCACCCCGGCGAACAGCGCGCTGACCGGCGGCTGTCCGGGAACGCGGAGGGTGAGGGCCGGGCGGCGGCGGTCGGTGCGGGCGTACCGGTGCACCGCGGTCCGCAGGTAAGCCGCTACCGTGCCCCGGCGCCCGCGGGCCCGCTGCCGCTCCATGTCCTCGATGATCTCCGCGTCGACCCCGAGGCCGGCGCTGAAGGTGAAGTAGCGGTCTCCGGCCAGGCCGAGGCCGATTTTGCGCCGGTGCCCGGCCTCGACCGCGGCCAGGATGCGCTGCACCGCCTCGCCCGCGTCGGCGGGCAGGCCGAGCGTGCGCGCGAACACGTTGGCCCCGCCGCCGGGAACCGGCGCCAGCGCCGGGCGGTCGGTCTGCTCCGGTATCCGCATCAGCCCGTTGACGACCTCGTTCACCGTTCCGTCGCCGCTGAACGTGACCACCAGGTCGTATCCTCCGGCCCCGGAGGCGGCGGCGAGCTGGCCCGCGTGACCGCGGTACTGTGTCTGCCGGGTATCCAGTTCCATCCGGGAGCCCAGTGCGCGGACCACCAGGCCGGCATCCCGTCCGGTCATGGCGGTCGCGCGGGGATTGATGATCAGCAGCGCGCGCACGCTGCTCAGGGTAACGGTGCCACCGAGGGATGCGACACTATGGGTATGCGTTCGGCCGAAAATACCGGGGGAGCGCCGGCGCTGCGGGAAGCGCCGCTGCTACGGGTAGCCGCCGCCGCCGAGGCCGCCGAGGCGGCCGGCCTGTGCGTAGCGGTGGTATTCAACGTCGTCGACTCCGTCTCCGGCCGCGACGCGGCAACCGGGAACGCGGTCGCGTTCATCGCGGTGGAGATCATCGTCGCGCTCGCCGTGGCCGCGGTCGCGGCGGGAATCGCCCGCGTCCGGCCCTGGAGCCGCACCCCGGCGGTGCTGACTCAGCTTTTCACCATCCTGATCGCCGTCTGGCTGCTGCAGGCGCACCGCTACGGGTGGGGGATCCCCGCGCTGCTGCTGGCTGTCGGCGGGCTCGCCGGGCTGTTCGCGCCGGCGAGCCTGCGGGCCCTGACCCGCCGGGGCTAGCGTCAGCGCTAGCCGCCGGCGCCGGCGTCAGTCGTCGATGGTGAGCCCTTCCCGCAGCTGAGCGAGCGTCCGGGCCAGGAGCCGGGACACGTGCATCTGGGAGATGCCGAGCTCGGCCGCGATCTGCGACTGGGTCATGTTCCCGAAGAACCGCAGCAGCAGGATCTTCTTCTCCCGGGGCGGGAGCCGCTCCAGCAGCGGCTTGAGCGACTCGCGGTACTCCACGCCTTCCAGCGCCTCGTCGATCATGCCGAGCGAGTCGGCCACCGCGGGCGCGTCCTCGTCACCCGAGTCCGGCGCGTCCAGCGAAACCGTGGAGTACGCGTTGGCCGACTCCAGGCCCTCGAGCACCTCTTCCTCGGTCATCTGCAGGTGCGCGGCGAGCTCGCTGACGGTGGGCGCGCGGCCCTCCCGCTGGGCCAGCTCGCCGACCGCCTTGGTCAGCGACAGCTTGAGCTCCTGCAGCCGCCGCGGCACGCGGACGGCCCAGCCCTTGTCCCGGAAGTGCCGCTTGATCTCGCCGACGATGGTGGGCGTGGCGTAGGTGGAGAACTCCACCCCGCGCTCCAGGTCGAACCGGTCGATGGACTTGATCAGCCCGATGGTGGCGACCTGGGTGAGGTCGTCGAGCCACTCGCCCCGGTTGCGGAACCGCCGGGCCAGGTACTCCACCAGCGGCAGGTGCATCTCCACCAGGGTGGCCCGGAGCCGGATGCGCTCGGGGTCGCCCGCGGGCATGGTAGCGAGCCGCTCGAACAGCTCCCGGGCCTGTGTCCGGTCAGCCGAGGAGTGCTCGGACCGCGGCTTGGGAGCCGCCGGTTCCTCGGTCACCGTCACGTCAACCTCGAATTGGTCAGTCACCTGGACCTCGTATTCGCTGCTCAACTCATCCGCCCCGGCGCTTGGCAAGCACGATCGAAACCCGGTCGTCGGGGCCGAGCCGGGAGTCGACGGAGCCCGCCAGCGCGGACAGCACCGTCCAGGCGAACGTGTCCCGGGCGGGCATGCTGGGCTTCACGGCGGTTACCGACACGGTGATGGTCACTACGTCGGCACCGAGCTCGAAGGCGCATTCCAGGTTGGTGCCCGGGATGGCCTGGGCGAGCAGCATCGCGCACGCCTCGTCGATCGCGATGCGCAGGTCCTCGATCTCGTCGAGGGTGAAGTCGAGCCGGGCCGCGAGTCCGGCCGCGGCAGTGCGCAGCACGGACAGGTAGGCGCTCTCGGCCGGCATCTTGACCTGCACGTAGTCGGCGGTCGCGCGGCCCCCCGGGGGGGCCGTCGCCGCGGCGGTGTCTTCGGTCACATCTCTCCGTCGGTCATTTCACGGGGCTGGCGGTGCGTGCCGGCCACTGACTGCAACTTACCGCCTCCGGGAAACAGAACGCGGCAGCGCCGCCCCGGATTAGGGGCAGCGCTGCCGCGTCTAGGTACAGGTGGGACTCAGGCCTGCTTGGTCTCCCAGAAGATCTTGGAGATCTCCTCGATCTTGGCCAGCAGCTTGTCCGCCGTCTCGACGTCGACCGAGCCCTTGGTCCCGCCGGCCCCGGCCAGCTTGGTGGCCTCGTTGAACAGGGTGTTCAGCTGCGGGTACTTCTCGAAGTGGGGGGGCTTGAAGTAGTCCGTCCACAGCACCCACAGGTGGTGCTTGACCAGCTCGGAGCGCTGCTCCTTGATGAAGATGGCGCGGGCCCGGAATGCCGGGTCCTCGTTGGCGGCGTACTTCTCCGCGATCGCCTTGACGGACTGTGCCTCGATCATTGCCTGCGCGGGGTCGTAGACGCCGCAGGGCAGGTCGCAGTGAGCGTGGGCGACGGACTTCGGCGCGAGCAGCCGGGTGAACAGCCTCATCGGTTCCCTTTCTCCGTACCAGAACGGGAACCTCTTCCACCTGTCTTGTCCGGCCGGGCCCGGCGGGCCAGTACCTTCAGGATGAAGAGGTTCGGTAACTTTCCCTCCGACCCTACTCTGCCCGCTGGGAGCTAAACGTGCCCGCCTGCCCCAAGC
>DASWUW010000613.1:0-1859 GCA_036406335.1 Trebonia sp. | reverse complement strand
CCAGGAATGGAACCTCGTCGCGCAGCCCACCCTACCCTATATCTCCACGTGGCAGGGCTCGGTCTACCTGGCAACGGTAATTGACTGCTGTACGAAAGCCGTCGTCGGCTGGGCAGTCGACGATAATTACAAGACCCCGCTCATCGAGCGGGCCATCGAGATGGCCGCACGCAACAATACCCTCGGCCCGAAGGCGATATTCCACACCGACCGCGGCAGTAATTACCAATGCCACTTAGTGAGGTGATCTCAACGATTTAGTTGAGGTATTTGTGGTCGAATTGGGTGAGGACGAGGGCGGCGCGGACTATTTCGGTGGTTCTTCTGGGACTGGCGGTGATGCGCTGGAGAGCGGTCCAGCGCATCGTGAGCAGGGCGAACCCGCGTTCTCCCTGGCTGCGGAGGCCGCGCAGGAGGCTGTTTCTGGTTTTCGTGTCGGGGTCGAGCTGCTGGTTTCCGCCGGGGTTCTTGACCGGGACGCAGATGCCGATCCCGGCTCCTTCGTAGCCGCCGTCGGCGAGCGTCGGCATTCCGAGCGACGCGGCGCGGTAGAGGGCCGGGAGGGCGTGGAGGCGGGCGGCGGTGATGTCGTGGACGTGGCCGGGCTCGGCCTGCGACGTCCAGATCGGGAGGCCGCCGGGGAGGATGACGGCCTGGACGTTCGCGCCGGGGCGGTGCTTTTTGCCGGAGTACCAGGCGTTGATGTCATCGCCTTTTTTGCTGGTCACGGTCTCGGCGAGGCGGTCGGTCTCGAAGACCTTCCCGTCCAGGACGACGTAGGCGGCGCCGTCGGCCAGCGCACGCTGCAGGGCCTGGTCCAGGCCGGGGGCCTGCACGGCGAGTACGCCGACGGCCTCGTCGAGGTAGCGGTAGGCGGTCGCGCGGGAGATGCCGTGGTCGGCGGCGAGGCAGCCGGGCCGGGTGCGGTCGCGGAACCAGCGCAGCGCGAGGAGCGCCTGGCCGCGGCAGGTGAGCTTCCTGCTGCGGGCCGGGGTGCCCCGGCGGCGGCGCTCGGCTGCGAGGAGCCGGGACAGGTAGCGAAGCAGTTCCGCGGGGACGTCGAGCATGGCACGATAGGGGATCACGTGGAGTCCTTGGTGGCGAAGAAGACTTGTGGTGAGACCTCTTCTACCGGGACTCCGCGGCTGTTTCCGGGCACGTCCGATCTGTCTGCGAGCCTCCCCGGAACGCTCCTCTCGCGCGGTTAAAGACCGGGTGTCCGTTTCATTCTCTCTGAGATCACCTCAGTGGATGTCCCCGGCGTGCTCCCGTGGCGCAAATCTACCCGCAGCGTCGCCGATGGCGCCTGCGTGGAGGTCGCGCCCGCTACGGGGACGATCGTCGTACGGGACTCGGTCAACCCGGCGGGTGCGATGATCAGTTACTCCACCCGGACCTGGCAGGCCTTCCTCGCCGACGCCAAGGCCGGCACGTTCGACTTCCGCTAACGGGCAGCCTTTTGCGTTCAATGCCCGGGTGCCTGGTAACGGGGACCCGGGTATCCTGGTGCCCGGCCCCGGTGGAAGGGTGCGGCCTTGGCGTCGCCATCGCCGAGCGGTACGCAAGCAGGGGTCTGGTTCCTGTAAGCTGTGACCTAGGAAAGCGCAGCTATTCGTCATGTGCGGGCGTACGACGCGGCCTGCGGATGTAGTTCAATGGTAGAACATCAGCTTCCCAAGCTGACAGTGCGGGTTCGATTCCCGTCATCCGCTCTCATTATAAGCTGATCAGGTAACTTTTCCAATCCTCTGTTCGAGTACTGGCGCATCTTGTGCTGCCTAGTGCCGTCCAGGTGGGTTTGATGAAGTGTTTCCTGTTCAGTGCGTTAATGCGAACAGATGTATGCTCGAGGCTGGTGC
>DASWUW010000612.1:0-15453 GCA_036406335.1 Trebonia sp. | reverse complement strand
CGAGCGGCCCGGGGAACTCGAGCCCGAGCGCGCGCACCCGCAGCACCGGGTCCCGCGGCCGCAGCCCCTGCCGTAGCAGCCAGGCCAGTCCGGGCACGCCGGCCGCCGCCCGGATAAGCCAGAACCCGGCCCGGTGCGCCGCCTCCGGCGGGAGGCGGCGCAGCAGGCCAGCGTAGATCGCCCGGTACACATCGCCCCCACTCGCCGTCGGGTCAGGCCCGGGCCCACTCTATCGCCGGAACGGCACGGCAGGCGGTACCGGCCGCAGTGGCCGGAGGGTAAACCAGAGTGGAAAATCCCGGGGTAGAAAAGCACTGTGCTGATACGCCCGCGCCAAGACGACGACCTGCCCGCCTGCGCCGCCCTGGTCCGCGCGGTGCACGCGGCCGACCGCTACCCCCGCTACCTGCCCGCCGACCTGGGGAACTTCCTCGCCCCGCCGGATCCGTACGGCTGCTGGGTGGCCGACGCCGGCGGCGAGATCACCGGGCACGTCGCCCTGGTCGCCCGCGGTTTGCCGGCCTCTACGGAGGTGGCCGCCAGCGCCCTGCGCCGGACCGCCGGCCAGCTCGCCGTGGTGGCCCGCCTGTTCGTGTCCCCCCGGGCCCGCGGTCAGGGCGCCGGGGGGCGGCTGCTGGGCGCGGCGGCGGCCGAGGCCGCCGCGCGCGGGCTGTACCCGGTCCTCGACGTAGACACCGGGCTAACCGCCGCTATCGCCCTCTACGAGTCGCTGGGCTGGACGCGGGCGGGCACGGTCACGGTCCGCTGGAGCGACGCCCGCGAGCTGACCGAGCACGTCTACCTCGGCCCGGATCCCGGTCTCAGGCGTTGAGCCCCCCGTCGATGAGGTGGTTCGCGCCCGTGACGTACTCCGCCTCGTCTGACAACAGGTACAGGACCAGGCTGGCGACCTCGGCGGCGGTGCCGTAGCGCTGGCCGTAGGGGACGGTGGCGGACACGCTGCGGAACGTCCCTTCCGGGTCGTCCGGGTTGATCTGCGCGGTCAGGTCGCGGGCCATCCGGGTATCGATGTGGCCGGGGGCGACGCAGTTGACCCGGATGCCGTAGGGCGCGCCCTCGAGCGCGGCCGACTTGGTCAGGCCGAGGACCGCGTGCTTGGCCGCGATGTAGGGGGAGAACGCGGCCGCCCCCTTGATCGCCGCCATCGACGCGGTGTTGACGATGACGCCCGAGTTCTGCGGCTTCATCACCTTGAGCACGGCCCGCAGGCCCATGAAGACGCCGCGGGCGTTGACCGCCCACACCCGGTCGAAGTCCGCCACCGCCAGCTCGGTCATCGGGGCCATCCGCCCCTCGATGCCCGCGTTGTTGAAGAACAGGTCGATCCGCCCGTGCGCGTGCGTGGCGGCGTCGACGTAACCGTCGACTTCTTCCTCCTGAGACACGTCGGCGACCACGGCCAGCCCGCCGAGCTTGTCCGCCGCCGCCTGCAGCGCCCCGGCGTCCCGGTCCACCAGCACCAGCTTCGCGCCCTCTTCGGCCAGCCGGGTGGCGACCGCCAGGCCGAATCCGTTGGCCGCCCCGGTGATCACCGCGACCTTGCCCTCAAGCCCGTACTTCACGCTCATGAGTCCTCCTCGCTGACGCATCTCGGCCGCATTCGCGGACGCGCAGTGCTTACTGGTTCGCTCGCGGGCTCGCTCACTGAACGCCTTCCGCGTCTAGTGCTCCAGTGCTGGCCGGGCCGACCGCGCCGGCCAGGATCGCCTCGTCCCGGGCGATGATCCGGGTGTCCCACTCGTGATCGGTGAGCAGGTACAGCTTGTTCTCGCGGACCGCCGTCACCAGCAGGCCGGCCACCTCCGACGGCGCCATGCCCTTGGACAGGGTGGCGTGCATGTGGTCGCGCAGCGAGGCCCCGAAGATCGTCATGCCGTCGTCGTTGGCCAGCGCCGGGGGCCGGTTGCGGGACCCGTGGAACAGGTTGGTGGCGATGATCCCGGGGCACAGCCCGGTCACCCCGACGCTGGCCCCGGCCTTCTCCAGGTCCGCCGCGAGGACCTCGGTCAGCGCGAGGATCGCGTGCTTGCAGATCCCGTACATGTTGCCCGCGGCGATCACCGAGGTCATCGAGCAGGTGTTGACCACGTGTCCCGGCTCGCCGTGGGCCAGGATCCGCGGCACGAACGTCCGCACGCCGTAGATCACCGACATCAGGTTGACCGACAGCGTCCAGTCCCAGTCCTTGGCCGTCGCCTCCCAGATCGGGCCGTCCAGGTACCCCTCGACCCCGGCGTTGTTGTTGACCAGGTGGATCTTGCCGAACCGGGACTCGGCCGCGTCGGCCAGCGCCTCGATGTCGGCCAGCTTCGACACGTCGGTGCGCAGGCCGACGACCGGCACGCCGTCCGCCTCCAGCTCGGCCACCGTCGCCGCCAGGGAGTCCTCCTGGATGTCGCCGATGACGACGTTCATCCCCTCGGCCCCCCAGCGCTTGGCGAACGCCTTGCCCATGCCGCTTCCGGCTCCGGTGACGATTGCGGTCTTGCCCGCGAACTCTTCCACGAAGAGGCTCCTTTACCAGTGTGAAAAGACCGTCACGCCCACGGGCGGGACAGGATCCGGACCAGTGAACCGGGCGACTGCAGCCGGCGCAGCGCGTCCGGCGTGTCGTTCAGCGATACCCGCTCGGAGACCAGGCGCTCCACCGGGACCCGGCCGGCCGCCAGGTGGGCGACCGACTCCCGGTACGTGTCGTCGGCGAACGCGCAGGCCCCGACGATGCGCTGCCCGTTGGACAGCATGGGGAACAGCGGCAGCGCGGGCTGCTCCTGGGTGAGCGCGACCTCCACCACGGTGCCGCCCGGCTCGGTGACCTCCAGCGCCTGGTTGAACGCGCCGGGCGCGGCCGAGCACTCGAGTACGGCGGCGAACAGCGTCCCCGACTGCTTGGCGTACTCCGCCACCGAGGTCTCGCGGGTGTCGATGACCACGTCCGCGCCTACGTCGGCGGCCGCCTGGCGCCGCCCGGCGGACCGCCCGGCGGCCACGATCGGCCCGGCCCCGGCCAGCTTGAGCGCCATGATCGCGTAGAGCCCGATCGGCCCGACCCCGTACACCAGCACCGGGTCGCCCGGGCCGACCCGGGCCAGCTTGACCGCCTGGGAGCCGACCGACAGCGGCTCGGCGTGCGACCCGGTCTCGATCGGCAGCCCGGGCGGCAGCGCGACCAGCTGCCGGGCGGGCACCTTGACGTACTGCGCGTAGGCGCCGGGGATGGTGATCCCGATGTTCTCCACGTTCGGGCAGCGGAACGGCAGGCCCCGCGCGCAGACCCGGCAGACGGTGCACGACCCGATGGGCGTCGCGGCCACCGGCTGCCCCTCGGACCAGTCCGTTACCGCGGAGCCGAGCGCGGCGATCCGGCCGCTGAACTCGTGCCCGAGCAGCTGGCCGGGCGCGCACCGCCCGGCCTGCACCGCGTGCACGTCGGACCCGCACAGCCCGCACGCCTCGACCGCGACGATGACGTCGTCCGGCCCGGGCGCCGGGTCGGGCACCTCGTCGACCGCGGTCCCGGTTTCCTGGTCTACATACAGAACGGCCCGCACTGGCTGTCCCCCGTCTCTCGTTAGTTTCCGCCGCCCGGCCCTGGGCCGCCGGCCAGTACCGCGCCCGCGCCGAGCGGCGCGACGCTCCGCGCGTACACCGACAGCCAGCCGCAGCCGGCCGGCACCCGCAGCGGCGGCTGCTCCGCCCGCCGCCGGTCCAGCTCTTCCGGGGCCACCTCGAGGTCGAGGGCCCGGGAGTGCACGTCGACGGAGATCAGGTCGCCGTCGCGGACCAGCCCCAGCGGACCGCCCCCGGCACCCTCGGGCGACACCTCGGCTACCACCAGGCCGCCGTTGACCAGGCCGGACATCTGGCCGTCGGTGATCACCGCGACCGAGGCGGACAGCCCGGCGCCGTCGATGGCGAACATCAGCGCCGAGGTCAGCCCCATCCCGGGCGAGCCGCGCAGCCCGAGGCCGGTCAGCACCACTACGTCCCCGGCCTCGAACCGCCCGGCCTTGGCCGCGGCGACCCCCTCGTCCCGCGAGCGCACCACCTTGGCCGGCCCGCGGAAGGTCAGCGGCGCGTCGTCGGCCACCGTCCGCTTGAGCACCGCCCCGTCGGGGGCCAGCGAGCCGCGCATGACCACGATCGCCGGGTGGGTGGCCAGCGGCGCCGAAAGCGGCCGGATGACGGCGGGGTCGACGTGAGCGGACGCGACTGCCTCGCCGAGGGTAACCCCGGCGACCGTGGGCGCGGACAGGTCGAGCAGCGGCGCCAGCTGCTTCAGGAGCCCGAGGGTCCCCCCGGCGGCCTCGAACTCGGTGATCTGGGTGTCCCCGTTGGGCTTGACGTCGGTCAGCAGGGGCACCTTCGGCGCCAGCTCCTCGAACAGCCGGTACACGTCCACGTCGGTGCCCGCCTCGACCGCGATCGCCTGCAGGTGCTTGAGGCAGTTGACCGACCCGCTGACCGACAGGATGGCGGTGACCGCGTTGGCGAACGCGGCCGGGGTGAGGATCGACCGGGGCCGGACGTCCTGTTCCACCAGCGCCACGATGCGCGCGCCCGCGGCCGCCACCGCGGACCACATCTGGCCGCCCAGGGCGAGCACCGGGGTGGTGCCGGGCAGCGCCATCCCCAGGGTCTCGGCCGCCAGGTGCATCGAGTTGGCGGTGCCCATGCCGGCGCAGACACCGGGTCCGGTGACCGCGCAGCGGGACATCTCGCCCAGCTCGGCCACGGTCATCCGGCCCGCGTTGACGTGCCCGGCGAACCGGAAGATGTCCTCGAAGTCGACCGGCTCCCCGCGGTACTCACCCGAAGGCTGGTAGCCGCAGCCGATGATGATCGTCGGGATGTTCAGCCGCCCGGCCGCCATCAGCTGCCCCGGCGTGGTCTTGTCGCAGGAGGCCAGGCAGACCATGCCGTCCAGCAGCGCGCCCTCCACCGCGACCTCGATGTCGGAGGCGATCAGGTCCCGGCTGGGCAGGATGTACTGCCCGGCCGCCCCGGCGGAGGTGATCGCGTCGGACGGCGCGGCGGTGCGCACCTCGAACGCGACCCCGCCGGCGTCCTCGATCGCCTGCTTCAGCGGCTTGACGATCTCGTCCAGGTGGCTGAAGCAGGAGGCGAGCTGGGAGGAGGAGTTGACGATGGCGATCTTCGGCTTCTCCAGGTCCGCCTCCGACAGCCCGAGCGCCGACCACTGGGCCCGGCGCATCGCCCAGGGCGTGGACCCGGGGGTGAAATTAGAGCGCAGCTTCACAGGATCTCCTCTGGGGTGGTCCGGCCCAGGAACGCGCCCTGGTCTTCCAGCTTGCCCTGCAGCAGCGGGACGTCGACCGCGTCGCCGCCCACCCCGGCGCCCAGCGCCAGCGCGGCCGCGGTGCCGGCCGCCTCGCCCATCACGAAGCAGGGCCCGGTGACCCGGGCCGCGGACTGCGCCCCGTGGGTCATCGAGGCGCACCGCCCGGTCACGTACAGGTTGGCCACCCGCCGCCCGTCCGCGCGGGGGCCGGGCAGGATAATCCGGAACGGAAGCTGGTTGAACCCCCGGTCCTTCCGCTGCCAGCGGAACTCGACATTCCCGGCCACGTGTGCTTCCACCGGCCAGCCGTTGACCCCGATGGTGTCGTCGAAGTCGGCGCAGCCGAGCACGTCGTCCTCGGTCAGCTGGTACGGGCCGATGATCCGCCGGGTCTCCCGGATCCCGATCTGCGGGGCGATGTCCACGATGTAGGAGTCCTCGAAGCCGGGCGCCCGGTCCCGGATGAAGCTGAACGCGTCCAGCGCCTGCTGCCGGCCTTCCAGCTCGCCCAGGGTCAGCTGGTCGACGTCGGTGCCGTCGATCGCGCCGCCGTCCGCGGTGCGCAGCTGGGTCAGGTTGGCCCGCCACTCCAGCGGGTTGCGCTGCGGCCGGACGATCGGCTTCTTGCGCGGGAACGTGTGCGTGCCCGCCTTCTCCGCCTCGTCCATCAGCCGCTCGACCGTCCGCCAGGGAGCCGGGCCGGCCCGGACGGTGTCGACGGCGTTGATCCGGAACATCAGCGAGGGGTACATCATGCCGTCGATCGGCGGCGCCTTCTCCCAGGGCACCCCGGCCCAGCAGGCCAGGTCCCCGTCGCCGGACGCGTCGATGAAGAACCGGCCGCGGACGGCCTGCCGGCCCGACTTGGACTCGATCAGCACCGCGTCGATTTCCCCGGACGCGAGGAGGACCAGGCCGACGGCCATCGCGTGGAACAAGATCCGCGCGCCCGAGCCGGCGACCAGCTCGTCGGCGGCGATCTTGTAGGCCGAGATGTCGAAGGCCTGGGCCGCGATCCCGTCGGCGATCGTCAGGTGGGGCGCGTTCAGCCCGTCCAGCTTGCCCAGCCGGGACAGCAGCTCGTCGGCCAGGCCGCGGATCACCCGCACGTCGGCGCCGTAGGTCCGGGCGTGCAGCCCGCAGAAGGTGGACAGCCCGCCCGCGGTGCCGGCCCCGCCGAGGAACCCGTACCGCTCGATCAGCAGGACCGAGCTTCCGGCGCGGGCGGCGGCGGCCGCCGCCATGATCCCGGCCGGCCCGCCGCCCACCACGACCACGTCGAATTCCCCGTAGACGGGCGTCTGCCGGGCGGGCTCGGACACGGTGGCATTCAAAGATTCTCCTCTAGGGTTCCTCGACCTTGACCACCGCCAGCGGGCGGTCCCAGAAGCCGAAGGTCTCGACGACCGAGGAGACGCCCGCGTTGGGCGCCCCCGCCACCACGATCTGGACGGATTCGATGGACTGGACCAGCTGGACCGGTGTGTCCAGGTCGGCCGGCGCCTCCTGGGGGATGGCGTCCGGGTGGTCCGCGGGCAGCCGCCAGCCGGTGCCCTGGGCGACCGCCTCCTTGCCCGCGGCAGCCAGGTCGCGGTAGGTCCGCCAGCCCCGGGCCACGATCGCTTCGCGGACGTCCTGCTTGGACCAGCCGTTCTTGTCGAACATCCAGGCGTGCTCGGAGTTGAGCACGATGAACCCGGCGGCGTTCGGCCGCACCAGCGCGCCGGTGCGGCAGAGCGAGTCGGCCAGGTCCTGCACCAGCTGCTCCGGGACGATCGTGTGCCGGGCCTCGATGTGCAGCACCGAGCGGATAACGGTCGCGGTGACGGCGCTGTCGGCTGGCGCGAAGCCGTTGTCCACGGCCAGCGACGGCCAGGGCGACTCCTCCTCGTTCTCCGCGATGAAGCAGGAGTACTTGGCCGGGCTGCCCTGGGTCGCCTGGTCGAAGACGTGCGGCTTCAGCCCGAGGCCGTTGATCGCGCCGAGCCGGATGGCCCGGCCGGCGGTGGCGTTGGCCCGGAACCCGGATCCCCAGACGTTGCCCCGCGAGTTGAACCCGAGCGTCGTCCGCAGCGGCCCGAACAGCACCGAGAACGGCGCCGTGCCGGTGGTCGACTGCCAGATCGACCGGGACACCATGCCGTCCGCGCGGAACGCGTCCCACGCGGCCAGCACTACCGGGAAGTACTCCGGCAGACAGCCCGCCAGCGCCGCGTTGACCGCCGCCAGCCGGACCGTCAGCGCCTTGTTCAGGTGCGGCATCCCGATCAGCACCTCGCCCGGGTCCCGGGCCGTGGCGGCCAGGAACTCGGACAGGTACGACGCCGTGACCGGGACCACCGGCAGCCCGTCGGTCCAGCCGCGGGCCTGGTAGTACTCCATCGCCCGGCGGACCTCGCCCGCGTCCACCTGAAACCGGCCGTCAGCAGAGTCGGGGAAGACGGCGTCGTCGATAACGGGCGGCTCGTCGGCAGACGTCATGGCGGCCTCCTCAGACCGGTCGGATGGCCAGGCCCGCGCCCAGCACGCGGACGATCTCCGGCAGCGCCCCGGCGGCGATCACGTCGATCTCCTCCTGGGTGCGGCTGGCGATCGGGTGCGGCACCGTCACGTACTGGTACCCGGGGAACCCGAGGGACCGCGCCATGGCCTCCGCGGTGATGCGGAAGGCATGGGTGCAAATGCTGACGGCGGGGATGCCGGCCCGCTCCAGCACGATTCCGTCGGCCAAACTGGCCGCGCTGCACGAGCCTCAATCACCGATCGCGGCGACCGCGAAGTCGCAGTTGTGCAGCATCTGCTGCACCACCGATTCCTCCACCGGGGTGCCGAAGTAGCTCTTGCTGAACATCCGGACCTCCCGGACGCCGTACTTCTCCTGCAGTTCCCGGCCGACCGCGCGCAGCAGCACGGTCGCGTTCGGCTTGGTGTTCTCCAGCAGTCCGACCACCGTGCCCGCCAGGGACTGCGGCCGCGGCCGGGCGAGCACGGTGTTGGTCCCCTGGTCGCCGTCTCCGGTGGGGTCGAGCAGTTCTTCGCGCATCTCCCCCGTCACCTCCCGGCCAGGGTGCGGGCCCGGGCGGTGACGTTGGCCGGCGTGAGGCCGTAGTACTCGTACAGCTCGGCGGGCACGCCGACCTCGAGATCCTGGTCCGGCAGCGCGACCTGGTCCAGCCGCACCGCCAGCCCGGCCCGGGCGATCGTCTCGGCCACGATCGAGGCAAGCCCGCCGACCACGCTGTGCTCCTCTACGACGAGCACCTTGCCGGTCTTCTCCGCGCTCGCCAGCAGCGCCGTCTCGTCGTAGGGGCGCAGGTAGGCGGCGTCGAACACGTCGGCCTCGATGCTGTCGTGCTCGAACAGGGCCTCGGCGGCGGCGACCGCGAGGCCGACCCCCATGCCGTGGCCGACCAGGGTGATGTCGGTGCCGGAGCGCAGCTTCGGCCACTTGCCGAACTCGTACTCGGGGGCCTCGTCGTAGACCTTCGCCGCCGCCTCGGCGATGCGGATGTAGACCGGCTGCTCCAGCCCCGCGGTCGACCGCATCAGGCTGATGCAGGACGCGGCGTCGGCGGGGGACAGCACGACGGTGTTGTTCATGGTCCGGGCGACCGCGATGTCCTCCACCGCGTAGTGCGACGTCCCGAAGTAGCCCATCGCCAGCCCGGACAGCCGGCCGACGAGGCGGACCGGCAGGTGGTTGTAGTCCACGTCGGTGCGCCACTGCTCGGCCGTCTTGAGCATGCCGAACGGCGACATCGAGTAGATGTAGGGGAGCAGGCCGGTGCTGGCCAGCCCGGCCGCGAGCGAGACCGAGTTGGTCTCGGCGATGCCGACCTCGATGTAGCGCTCGGGGAACTTCGCGATGAAGTCGGCGATCGTGTTGGACATGTCGGCGGCGAGGGTGACGATCCGCTCGTCTTCGGCGCCGAGTTCCGTCACCGCGAAGCCGGCCGGGTTCGTAGTCATGGCGGTCTGCCGGTCGACGTCGCTGAAGACGTCGACCATCTTCTTCTCGGTCACGGTGTCTTCCGGCGCCGGGGTCTCCGGGGTGGCGGTCACGTGGTCACCTCTCGGGGGGTACGGGGGGTCGTCCCCCCGGGGGACAACTGCATCCGGCCGGTGATCTCCGCGACGACGTCGGCGTACTGCTCGGGGTTGAGCAGGCCGAGGTGCCAGGCCTGCGGCTGCTTCTCCATGAACTCGACGCCGTGGCCCTTGCGGGTGCGCGCGATGATCACCACCGGCTCCTCGCTGGCCGGGTCCGGCAGCTCGTCGAAGGTCGTCAGCAGGGCGGGCGCGTCGTGCCCGTCGATCTCGCGCACCGTCCAGCCGAAGGCCTCGAAGCGCTTGCCCAGCGGCTCGATGTTCATCGCCTGCGAGGTCGGCCCGGCCCCGGAGAAGCCGTTGGCGTCCACGATCGCGACCAGGTTGCCCAGCTTGTAGTGGCTGGCCGCCATGGCCGCCTCCCACACCTGGCCCTCCTGCAGCTCGCCGTCCCCGGTAAGCACGAAGGTCCGGTAGTCGCGGCCGGTGAGCCGGGCCGCGAGCGCCATCCCGGTGCCGACCGAAAGGTTGTGTCCCAGGGACCCGGACGAGAAGTCGGCGCCCCGGGCCAGCTTCATGTTCGGGTGGTCGTTCAGCGGGGAGCCGACCTTGCCGAACTGCTTGAGCCAGTCACCGGGGTAGAACCCGAGGTCGGCCAGCACCGGCCACAGGCCGGTGGCCACGTGGCCCTTGCCGAGCAGGAACCGGTCCCGGTCGGGCCACTTCGGCTCACCCGGGCGCAGCCGCAGGGAACGGTAGTACAGGGTCGCGATCAGCTCGGCGGCCGAGAACGTCGACGAGTAGTGACCCAGGCCGGCCTGGGCGATCAGGTCTATCGTCTGCAACCGAATCCAGTCCGCCCGGCGCAGGAGCTCGGTGTCCGTGAGCGGACGCCCGCGCTCCAGGGTGATGTCATCTGGCATGACGCCAGCCTAGATACGGCGCAACTTGTTGACAATGTGCTGCACAGTCAGCCTGGCGGTAGGGGCCGCTGTGCTCGCCCACAAGACCAGGCCGGCCGGGTTGGCCGACTTTACGCTCTTCAGCCGGATTGCCGATCCGCCCGCCGCGCTCTAGGAGAGCCGGCGACCTTGGCTATGTGGCGGGAAGACAACCTTTCTTGTGCCCGTTCACTAGTCCGGCGATAGTGACCGAAGTGAGACCCGATCCTGTTAACCAACCTGTTGACAATCTGGTGGGCCGAGATCAACTCTGTGGGCAGTGTGATCTGGAATACCTGGATGGATACAGATGCGAGGGCGCATGAAACCAGTTAAGAAAAGCAGGCGAACTCCCCGGGCAGCGCAGGTCGCCTCCGGGGCGCTCGCAGTGGGGGCGGCGGTACTGCTCGCGGCCTGTTCGTCAAGCAGCAGCACCGGCTCGTCGGCCAGCACCGGCTCCGCGAGTTCTCCGAGCTCCGGTGCGGCGGGCGGATCGGCCGCGGCCAGTTCGGGATCGGGTACCGCCGACACCTCCGCGCTGGCCGGCGCGGTCACCAAGGCCGCGGCGCTGCCCAGCTTCAGTGACTACGCGTCCGGTTACGGGGGCAAGCTGGCCAGCATTTCGGCCCTCAAGGGCAAGAAGATCATGATCGTGCCGGGCGCGAGCGCGCTCGCCGCCTGCACGGAGATCGCCCAGGCGGACGCGGCGGTCGCCACCGCCGCCGGCATGGTGCCGACGATCTTCTCTAACCAGGGCACCACCGCGGAGCACAACACCGCGATCGAGAACGCGATCCACCAGGGCTACGCCGCGATCGACCTCGGCTGTGACTACGACCCGACCACCAACGCGCCGGCCATCGCCGCCGCGGAGAAGGCCGGCCTCGTGGTCTCGGTCTACGGTGCCACCGCGGCCCAGGCGGCGGCGGCCAAGGTGACCTACGTCAGCGCCGACCCGTACACGCTGGACGCGACGCTCGCCGTCGACCAGGCGGTCTCGCAGCACAACGGGCAGCCGTTCGACGCGGTCGCGATCACGTCGAACGCCGCTTCGGCCACCGCCACGCTGGAAGCCGGGGTCAAATCCGAGCTGGCCAAGACCTGCCCCAAGTGCACGCTGACCGAGGTCAACGTGGAGGTCCCGCAGTGGGCCACCAACGTCTCCAGCGCGGTCAGCTCCGCGCTGCTCCAGCACCCCAGCACGACCGTGCTGTTCCCGGACTACGCGGGCATGATGACCTACGTGCTGCAGGGCATCCAGGCCGCGCACAAGACCAGCACCGTCAAGGCCTACCTGAACTTCGGCGGCGGCACGCCGTTCGTCAAGATTCAGACCGCCGCGCCGGGCTCGAGCATCGTGCAGAGCGACATCGGCGGCTACCCGCCGTGGACCGGCTACCTGCTGTTCCTGCAGACCGCGCGGGCGCTGGAGAAGCAGTCGCCCATCCCCTACGCCACCGCGATCGGGCCCAACCGGATCGTCACCCCGGACAACGCGGCCGAGGTGCTGGCCACCGGCGGCTGGGGTACCACCTGGGTGAACGGTTTCCGTGAGCTGCTCGGGCTCCCCGACCTGTCGGGCAGCGCGCTGACCTCCGCGGCGACGCTCAGCGGGGCCATGGTCGGTTAACGCGGCTTTTCTGAGTACGGGCGGCAGCCTGGTCGCGCCTCGCGCACCGGGCTGCCGCCCCTCTCCGTGAGCATCACCCAAGCAAACGAAGAAGGAGACTTAGGTTGGAGCAGGCATCAGCTCCCCCCGCGGTCGAGCTGCGCGGCATCTCCAAGGTTTTCGGCACCAACCGGGCGCTCGACCAGGTGGACCTGCGGATCGGCCAGGGCGAGGTAGTCGGCCTGCTCGGGCAGAACGGCTCGGGCAAGTCGACGCTGGTGAAGATCATGTCCGGCGTGTACGACCCGGAACCGGGCGGCACCCTGCGGGTAGGCGGCGAGGAGGTCGCGCTGCCGCTGCCGCCCGGCCAGGCCAGCGAGATCGGGCTCAGCTTCGTGTACCAGAACCTGGCGCTGGCGCCGGGCCTGACCGTGCTGGAGAACCTGACCATCGGCCAGCGGGTCAGCGCGAGGAGCTGGAAGCCGATCAACTGGATGGCGGAGCACCGGACGGCCCGGGCCGTCCTCGACCGCTACCAGGTCCAGCTGGACCTCGACCAGAAGGCGGGCGAGCTGGCGCCGGTGGACCAGGCCCGGCTGGCGATCGTCCGGGCCGCGGAAGACCTGCGGCGTTACCGGGCGCGGACCGGCGGCTCGCACTCGGTGCTCATCCTCGACGAGCCGACCGTGTTCCTGCCCGAAGAGGAGATCGACCGCCTCTTCGACCTGATCCGGGCCGTCGTCGCCGAAGGCGCGGCGGTGCTGTTCATCTCGCACGACCTGGCCGCGGTGCGCAGCATCACCGACCGGGTGGTCGTGCTGCGCGACGGCCGGGTGGTCGCCGAGGAGATCACCGCCCATATCAACGAGGAGGCCCTGGTCGACCGCATCGTCGGGGCCTCGGCCGCGGCCCGGCAGGCCGCGACCGACACCGCGAACTTCGTCCTGGTCGAAGACGAGCGGGCGGCCGAGCTGACCCAGGAGGCGATGCAGTCGGCGGGCGACACGCCCGGGCTGGGGGAGAGCGTCCTGGTGGAGGGCCTGTACGACGACCGCCTGCACGGCCTGTCGTTCGAGATCGGGGCGGGCGAGATCCTGGGCGTGGCCGGCCTCATCGGCTCCGGCGCCGAGGAGCTGCCGTACCTGCTGTTCGGCGCGCGCCAGGCGATCAGCGGCACGCTCCGCCTGGGGGCCGAGCGGCTGGACGTCGACCGGCTCACGCCCCAGCGCAGCGTGCGCGAGCGCATCGCCCTGGTTCCCGCCGACCGCGCGGTGCAGGGACTGAGCCAGGGGCTCACGCTCTGGGAGAACATCGTCATGCTGGTCGAGGACGAGCACTTCCGGGGCGGCATCTTCCGGCGGGGCGAGCTGCTCAAGCTCGCGGAGGAAGCGATCGACCGGTTCCTGATCCGGCCGCCGCTGGCCCACGCGCCCGCCGGGACGTTTTCCGGCGGCAACCAGCAGAAGGCGCTGATGGCCAAGTGGCTGATCGCCCGGCCCCGGCTGCTCCTGCTGCACGAGCCGACCCAGGGCGTGGACGTCGGCGCCAGAAGAGACATCTACCGCTTCGTGAAGGCCGCCGCGCTGCTGAACCAGATGGCGGTGCTGTGGGTAACGACAGAGTTCGGGGAGCTCGCCGAGGTCTGCGACCGGGTGATCGTCCTGACCCAGGGACGGCACACCGAGACGCTGGCCGGCGAGGAACTGAGCGAGGAAGCAATCAGCGCCGCGGCACTGCGGCAGCAGACCCGGGAGGTCTCATGAGTGCCCCCAACGACGCCGCGCCGGCTGAAGCGGACCACTCCGAGCAGCGGGCGGCGACCATCGCCCGGCCCTCGCTCGCCCGGCGCCTGGGCATCCAGCGCTACGCGATCGTCATCGTGTTCGTCGTCATGTTCATCGCGTTCTCGCTGGCGATTCCGGACACGTTCCTGACGATCGGCAACCTGTCTAACATCCTCGGCGGCCAGGCGGTGCTGTTCATCCTGGTGATGGCGGTGCTGCTGCCCACGATCATGGGTGACTTCGTCGACCTGTCACTCGGCTCCTCGCTCGGCTTGTCGGCGATGACCCTGGCCGTGCTCAACGTAAACCATCACACCAACGTGGTCGTCGCCTGCCTGGCCGGCGTGGGCGCCGCCCTGCTGGTCGGCCTGGTCAACGTGTTCTTCGTGGTGTTCTTTGACAACGACCCGTTCATCGTGACGCTGGGCACGATGACGATCGTGGAGGGCGTCACCTACATCATCTCCGGCTCCAACAGCGTCGGCATCGTGTCGACCAGCCTGTCGAACTGGATCTTCACCTACGACTTCCTGTCGATCCCGCTGGAGTTCTACTACGGCCTGGCGATCTTCCTGGTCGTCTGGTACGTGCTGAGCTTTACCCCGGTCGGCCAGAAAGCGCTCGTGCTCGGGCAGTCGCGGGAGGTCGCCCGGCTGACCGGCGTGCGGGTGAACAAGATGCGGGCCTGGGGCTTCATCCTCGGCGCGGGGGTGGCCGGCCTGGCGGGCATCGCCTACGCGGGCACCAACGGCACCGTCGACCCGACGGCGGGCAGCGCCCTGATCCTGCCGGCCTTCGCCGCCGTCTTCCTCGGCGTAACCGCGATCAAGCCGGGCCGGATCAACCCGCTCGGCGCCTTTATCGCGGTCTACTTCCTGGCCGTCGGCACCGCGGGCTTCCAGCTGCTCGGCACCCAGAGCTACATCCAGCAGATCTTCTACGGGGCCGCCCTGGTCGCGGCGATTACCCTGCCCAAGGCGAACCGCGAGCGCTTCCTGAAGAAGCGGAAGCGGGTCAGCCCTTGAGCACCGTCGACGACCTTTTCTCCCTCCGCGGCCAGGTGGCCCTGGTCACCGGGGGAGCGTCCGGCCTCGGCTACGCGTTCGCTTCCATCCTGGCCGACGCCGGCGCCGACACGGTCATCGCCGACGTCGACCCGGGCGGCCTCGCCGAAGCGGTCGCCGCGCTGTCCAAGGGCGGTAACACCGTCAGCGGCATCCAGCTCGACGTGAGCGACGCCGCCGCGGTCCGCGCGGCGGTGGACGGGATCGCCGGCGACCGCGGGCGCCTCGACGTCGCGTTCGCCAACGCGGGCATCGGGCGCGGCGCCTCGCCGATGACGGCCGCGGGCTCGCTCGACGAGATGTCGATGACCGACTACAACACGCTCATCGACATCAACCTGCACGGCGCGGTGTACACCGCCCAGTCAGCCGCGCGGCACATGAAACGCCAGCGTTCGGGCTCCATCGTCGTCACCGCCTCCACCGCCGGGCTGCGCAACGACCCGTTCACCGCCTACTCGTACACGATCGCCAAGGCCGCCGTCGTCAACTTCACCCGCCAGGCCGCGCACGACCTGGCCCGCTGGGGCGTGCGGGTGAACGCGATCGCACCGGGTCCGTTCAGGACCCGCATCGGCGGCAAGGGCCCGCGCTCGGCCGAGGGCGACGCCAAGTGGGACGCGGTTGTCCCCCTGGGCCGGATGGGCGATCCGGGCGAGATCCGCGGCCTGGCCCTGCTGCTCGC
>DASWUW010000611.1:0-1523 GCA_036406335.1 Trebonia sp. | reverse complement strand
CTGCTAAGCCAGCCTGCGCCCAGTCCGATCTCCAGCCGGCTCCCGGCCGTCTGGGCCAGGGTAGCCAGCTCCTTGTAAAGCACGGAAGGCGTTCGCAGGGCTACCGAAAGCATGAGGGGGCCGAGTTTTACCCGGGAGGTTACGCCCGCGGCGAGGGCCAGGCCCACGGCCGGCGCCCACTCCTGGCCCATGTGGTCGGGGACCAGGAACGAGCTGTACCCGAGCGCTTCCGCGGTGGCGGCGGTCTCTTGCCACATCGCCAGGTCCCGCGCGCCGTTAGCCAGGACACCAAACCTGAATTCGCGTTCACTCCCCATGCGGGCCTCCGTGCGTTGCGTCGTGCGTCAGGTGGCGGTAGGCGCCGACGCGACGCCTTGACGCTTGCCACAGTCCGTTAGCGCGATATTCGCGCAGGGCGTTGAGGTCTATGTGCCCCATGGGCAGTCCCGGCTTTGCGTCAGCCACGAGGACCTCGTGGTCGCGGGGGCGGCCGTTGACGGCGGCCATGCCGTCGAAGACGCACGAACGTCCGTTCATGAGCGGCATCGGGTAGTTGGCCAGCGCCAGGGCCATCATGTTTTCGAATGCCCGGCAGCGTGCCTGGCCGAGGCGGTCGTCGCAGATAAGGCAGGCGTTCGGGACGGCCGCCAGCTCGGCCCCGGCGAGGGCTAGTTCCCTGGCCGACTCGGGAAACTCACGATCAAAGCAGGTCATGACGCCAATCCGGATGATGTCGTCCCTAAGAGGCAGCGGGGCGACTTCGAACGCCGGACCAGGTTCGAGCACGGACTCCCAGTTGAAATCGCAGATGTGGACCTTGTCGTGCACAAGCGCCAGGCTGCCGTCGACGCCGATGGCTGCGGCTGAGTCACGTACCCCGCCAGCCGTGCGACGCAGGAACGTGGTCAGAATCGCGACCTGTTCAGACTGAGCGATCTCCCGGAAGGCGCTAACCCACTCCCCGTCGACCGCCTGGGCTGCGCTTAGCCACCGCTCACGGCCTGTTCCAGACCGCGGGCAAGGGGCGTAACCGTGCTGCCACAGCTCGGGGAAGATGATGAGGTCCGCCCCCTGCGCCCTGGCGTCTGCGCACGCCTTGAGGCCCAGATCCAGGTTTGCGTCCGGGTTCCCCCGGACCGGACGAAGCTGAGCAAGGGCAATTTGCATGTCACTGCCGTTCCCGAGCTGTCGGCTTAAGGCCGCGAGGAGCTCGTCTATGAGTACTTGCTCGCGGCGTGTAGCCGAGAGGATGGCGGCGTGCGCGATTGCGAAGGAGCGCAAGTTGTCGCTGGCCTCGCCCCACGGAGCGTTCCCGGTCCGAAGCGCGGACTCAAAATCTTGTAGCGGCCCGGATACCTGCCGCACCGGATCGTCTACCGGTGCGAAGCCCAATTCATCGAAGCCGTCCGCGACGGAGCAGACAGGAGCCGAATCTCCCGACCAGGAGCAACTACCCAGCTCGCCGTCAACCCGCCAGCGGCCCGACCACGCCGTCGGCGCGCCTTCAGCGCACCACGATCCCG
>DASWUW010000610.1:0-17802 GCA_036406335.1 Trebonia sp. | reverse complement strand
GCCGCGGGCCTGGTCCAGGGCGGTCACGGCCGTGTCCGCGGCGGCCGCGGCCTGGTCTGCCTGCTCCCCCAGCCGGGCAACCCCGGCGGCCAGCTCCGGGATCGCGGCGTGGTGGCGGGCCCGTTCGGCGCGGTGCTCGCGGGCCAGCTCGAGCGGGGCGCGCCGGGGGGCGTCCGCCAGCTCGGCCCGGGCCGCGGTGTCGGCCTGCTCAGCCGCCTGCTCGGCGGCCCGCCGCCGGGCGAGGGCCTGCCCGCTGGCGGCGAGGTCGGCGTCGAGGGTGGCGACGCCGTCGGGCACCCGCAGCGCGGCCAGCGCCGCTCGCTCCGCCCGCAGCCGGCGCAGTTTCTCCTGGGCGGCCGCGAGCTCGGACTCGCTTTCGGTGATCCGGGGCAGCGCCGCCGCGACGCGCAGCCCGAGGCGGGCCAGAGCGGCGGCCGTCGCGCGGGCGGCCGCTTCTGCTTCCGGGGTGGCGTCGGCGTAGCCGCGCAGTGTCTCGGCCACGGCTTCGGCGCGCTGCGCGGCGGCGGCGGAGCGCTGGTTGGCCTTGACCATCATCTGCTTGTAGTGCTCGGCGCCGAGCAGGCGCAGCAGGATCTCCTGCCGTTCGGCCGGCTTGGCCTGCAGGAAGTCGGCGAACTGCCCCTGGGGCAGCACCACGCACTGGATGAAGTCCTCGTAGCTGAGTCCGAGCAGCCGCTCCACCGTCTCGTTGACCCCGGTCAGGTCCTTGGCCAGCGGCACCGTCTCCTCGCCGGCCGCGGCGAGGCCGCGCGGGTCGGCCAGGCGTTCCAGGCTGGCCGCGCGCTGGTTGACCTGGTTCCCCATCCGGCGCAGCTCGCGGGCCACCACGTAGCGCTGGCCGGCCACCTCGAAGACGAGCTTGACCGTGCCGCGGGCGACGGTGGGGCTGAGCGCGAGCGAGACCATGTTCTTGCGGCCCCAGCGGGGCACCGACCCGTACAGGGCGAACGTCATCGCGTCGATCACCGTGGACTTGCCGGAGCCGGTCGGCCCGACGAGGGCGAAGAACTCGGCGTCGGCGAAGTCGACCCGGGTCGGCTCACGGAAGGACGCGAAGCCGTGCAGGTCAAGCAGGACGGGGCGCATCGGGGTTCCCTTCCCTGGTTAGCTGGGGCTCGGCTGGCCGGCGGTGACCTCGTCGTGCAGCTCGCCGAACAGGGCCGCCACCCGCGGGTCCTCGACGTTGCGGGCCGCGCAGTAGTCGGCGAACAGCTGCCCCGGGGTGCGCGCGGTACGGGACGTCTCCGGCCGGTCGGGCCGCACCGGGGCGGCGAACTCGGGGTCGATGCGCACCTCGAGCGCGTTGGGCAGGAGCGCGACGGCGTCGTCGCGCAGCCCCGCGCGGGTCGCTTCCCGCAGGTACACCCGCAGGAAGTCCTCGCCGAAGCCGTTCGCCTGCGCCTCCAGCTCGGCCAGCGTGCCGTGCACGGTCCGCAGCCGCCGCCCGGACGTGACCGGGAGGTCGGTGATCCGGGCCGGTATCCCGGGGGCGGCCTCGACCAGGCAGACGACGCTGGTGTTGTCCTGCTCGCCGAAGTCGACCGCGAGCGGGGCGCCGCTGTAGTGCACCGGCGCGGGCGCGGGCAGCTCCTGCCGCCGGTGCAGGTGGCCGAGCGCCACGTAGTGCGCGGAGACCGGGAAGATGCTGGCGGGCACGCTGTACTCGAAGATCGACTGGGCCGACCGCTCGCCGCCGCCGACGACGCCCCCGACGCAGGTCAGGTGCGACATCACCAGGTTGACGGTGTCGCCGCCAAAGCCGGCCGTGAGCGAGGCGACGACCTGCCGGACCTGCTCGTCGTAGGCGCGCACGTTCTCCGACGGCGTGTTCGCGACGATCTCCGCCGCGCGCACCGCCCACCGCTGGGACAGGAACGGGAGCACGGCGACCTGCGTGTCGGCGCCGTCGGAACGGGCCTTGAACCGCATGATGCCGCCCCGGTCCGGCGACTTGACGGTGCCGACCACCGTGATGCCGGCTACGCCCATCAGCGGCCGGTAGGCCTCGAAGGTAGGCCCGTGGTCGTGGTTGCCCGCGATCACGATCACCTCGGCGCCCGTCCGGCGCATCCGCAGCAGGGTCTGCACGACGAGCTGCTGCGCCTGGGCGGACGGGGCGGACAGGTCGTAGACGTCGCCCGCCACCAGCACCGCGTCGACCTGGTGAGACTCGGCCAGCGCGGCGACCTCGCTCAAAACCGCGCGCTGCTCGTCGAAGCGGTCGCGGCCCTTGAGCGTCTTGCCGACGTGCCAGTCGGCGGTGTGCAGGAACTTCACGGCGCGGATCCTCCTCGGGCGGCGGTCAGAACGGGGGGATGTCGTCCTCCGGCGGCAGCCGGGACAGCAGGTCCGGCGGCGGGGCCGGCTGGCCGCCCGGGCCGGTGGGAGACGACTTGATCGGCCCGGCGCACTCCGACAGCCGGGTCGCCCAGGCCGGGAACGGGAACTCGATGGCCAGCGGCACCGGGATCTGGGGCTGGGAGACGAACATCGCCCCCGGCTTGGCGATGGTGGCGCGCAGCCGCTGCGAGGGGGGCAGGAACCCGTACTCGGGCCGTCCCGCCTCGGCCGAGTCGAGGCGGCCGACCACCTTGACCGCGGAGTTGGACACGATGCGCCGCTCGACCTCGCTCGCGGTCTGCTGGGCGCCGATCAAGATGATGCCGAGGGAGCGGCCGCGCTCGGCGATGTCGAGCAGCACGTCCTTGATCGGCGAGCTGCCCTCGCGCGGGGCGTACTTGTTCAGCTCGTCGATCATGGTGAACAGCAGTCCTCCGGCGCCCGCGTCCTCCTTGCGGGAGGTCTCGGCCGCGAGCACCACGCCGACGACGAAGCGCTGCGCCCGCTCGTGCAGGTTGTGCAGGTCGACCACGGTGAGCTGCTGGCCGGAGGTGGAGATGGCGCGGCGCGGCCCTCCGCTCAGGTCGGCCCGGATAATGGCGTTCAGCGGCCGCAGCGACGACCGCAGCCGGCGGACGAACGCGTTGGCGGTGCCCGTCCCGGTGACCGGCCCGGCCCAGTCGGCGCGGGTGTCGTCGTCGGTGAGCCGGTCGACGATAAAGTTGACCAGCTCCTCGTAGGTGGTCAGCACCTTGCCCTCGAGCAGGACGGCCCCGTTGTCGCCGAACGGCTCGGCGTAGCGCTTCAGCCGGGCGGCGACCTGGTGGATGACGATCGTGTACTGCTGCCGGTCGTCTTCCGCGTCGGCGAAGACATAGGGCAGCAGCTGCTGGTCGCAGAACTCCCGCAGGGTCCACCAGAAGGCCTCCACGCCGCTGGTGCGGCCGGCCACGTTGGGCCGCCCGGTGGTGTCGTCCGGGATCGGCGGCGCCCAGAAACCGGTCGACGCGAACGGCTCGGCGGGCAGGCCCAGCTCGGCGTAGGAGGTGCGCAGGTCGTCGTCCAGGCGGATGTTGGGCTGGTCGAGAAAGAGCAGGTCCTCGCCCTTGACGCTGAACACCAGGGCCTTCGCGTTCACCGCCCGCGCGCCGAGGGCGCCGGAGCGGAAGATCGAGTGCAGCAGGAACAGCGCGAAGCTGGTCTTGGTGGCGACCCCGGAGATGCCGCTGATCGACACGTGGGCGCCCCGGGTACCGTCCAGGAACTCCATGTTGACGTAGATGGGAGCGCCGTCCCGGCCGCGTCCCACCGGCACCCGGTTGTCCATCTGGTCGAAGTACAGCGCATGGGCCCGCTCGTCGCCGGTGGCGCGGCGGACCACCTCGCCCGGGCGCGGCGGCACGTAGATCTCCGGTTCCACCCGGGTGGTACTGACCTCGGCGATCTCCTGGGTCCGGGCCGGCAGCACCCCCTCGGAGATGAGAAAGACGTCGGAGCCGTAGGTGGCCCCCTCCTGCCGGGCCCGTACCTGGGTGACGATGCCGCTGGTCAGCACCGGCCCGACGCCCGGGACTGGTCGCAGCGTGACCACCACGTCGTCTAGCTGCAGGTAGGAGGCCTCGTCGAGGGCGACGCAAAACTGCAGGGGGGTCGAGTCCTCGGTGCCGGCCACCAGCCCGACCTCGTCCACCACACCCGGCGCGGCGCCGTTCGGCTGGGCGCCGTTCAGTTCCGGAGCCGCCGTCGCGAAGGCGCCGCCGCCGGGAGAGCCGTCCAGGCCTGACGCGACGCGATCGACCACAGCCTCAAACCCCCACAGCGAAACGGACGAAGGACCCCAGAAGCAATTGGGTAACACCCTAGAGGCTGGAGCCGACAATCGCGGGCGGCACGCGCAGGACCTCGCGGACGGTTCGCCGGCCCGGGCCCCGCCACCGGTTCCGGCCCGTAACTGCCACTCCCCATCAATTCGGACTGTTCCGCTTCACTTTCCATCAGTTCGGACGGCGCATAACCGACAAAACGGGTGCGGATGCCATCCGAACTGATGGGAGGTCGAAATGAGGCAGGTGGAAGGGAAGCCGGGCGGGCTTCGCCTTCCTCGCCGCCCGGTTGAGTGGTAGCGAAATAAGAGTTACCGTGATTACACTGGGAATACGTGCAATCAGCGACGGAGGCGGGCAATGGAGGAGGCGGACCTGGAACGGGCCCGGCAGCTGTTCGAGGCGGCGGTACGCAAGCTGCTCCCGGGAACGCCGGTCGACCAGGTCGAGCTGCTGCAGTACGGCGACAAGCCAGAGATCGAACCGGGAGAGCTGTTCGGCCAGATCATCCTCCCGCTTCCAGAGGGCACGGACCCGGCCGACAAGACCGCGCGGCGGCAGGCCCTGATCGCGTTCCGCGATGCGAACCCGGGAAAGCTGGCCGAGCTGGCGAAGGCGTTCGGGGCCAGGAAGTTCGGCGAGGGCATCTACCCGGGCGACGGAGGGGGTGATCCCGTGGACAGCCGCGGCCCCGCGCTCAAGCTGACGATGAAGCTGGGCACCCATTTCACGCTGGGCAATCTGGGCGGTCCGCCCGCGGACCAGCGGCTGACCGCGGTGATGGCCCGCCTCGACCCGGAGGACCTGCAGACCCTGGACACGCTCATCGCCGCCGGGATCGCCGGCAGCCGGGCCGAAGCCGTCCGCTGGACGATCGCCCGCATCCGCGAGCGCCCCGCCTTCGAGCAGCTGCGGGCCCGCGCGCAGGAGATCGAAAAGCTCAAGTCCCAGTTCTGAGCCTGGCACGTCTGGCCGCGAGCTCTGGCTGGAGCGGCGCCGCCCGCCGGCCGGCCCCCGGAATGGACGTCCGGCGGGCACGGTTAGCCTGGCTAAGGGTGTTTGCCACGGGAGGCGGAGATGAACCTAGAGCCAGGACAGCTACAGCGGCGCCTGGGCGACGCGCTGTTCGCCCGCGTCGCGGGGCCGGAGGGGCCCACCAACCGGGCGCGGTTCGCCGCCGCCGGACCTCGCTGGTTTGCCGAGGACCGGCCGATCCGCCGGGTGCACGGGGACGCGGCGATGTTCGTCGGCGGGCTGCGGGCGCTGCTGCTGCAGTCGCTGCACCCGCAGGCGATGATCGCGGTGGCGCAGCACTCGGACTACCGCGGGGATCCGTGGGGGCGGTTGCAGCGGACCAGTACCTTCCTGGCGGCGACCACGTTCGGCACCGCCGACGACGCGCAGCACTCGGTCGACGTCGTGCGCCGGGTACACCAGTACGTGACCGGGACCGGTGCGGACGGAGTGCCCTACCGGGCCGACGACCCGCACCTGCTGCGCTGGGTGCACGTGGCCGAGGCGGACAGCTTCCTGCGGGCCCACCAGCGCTACGGCGCCCGTCCGCTGGACGAGGCCGGGTGCGACGGCTACGTCGCTGACGCCGCCCGCATCGCCCAGGCGCTGGGGGTGCCGGACCCGCCCGTAACGGTCCGCGAGCTCGACGCGGCACTGGAGGCCTACCGGCCGGAGCTGCGGGCCATCCCGGAGGCGCTCGAGGCGGCCCGGTTCCTGGTCCGGACTCCCCCGCTGCCGCTGGTCGCCCGCGGCCCCTACGCACTGCTGGCCGGGACGGCGATCGCCGACCTGCCGGCCTGGGCCCGCCGCGAGCTGCGGCTGCCGCCGCCCAACCCGGCCGAGTCGCTGCTGGCGGCGCCGGTCGGCAAGGGCGTGACCGGCGCGATCCGCTGGGCCATGGGCGGCCGCCGCTAGGCGCTGGGCATAGTCTCATCGGCGCTGGGCAGCGACCTGATACCGGTGTCGATTTCTGGGGGACTTGATGAGTGAACTGCCGCGTAGCAGCGATGTCGTGGTGGTCGGCGGGGGCGCGGCGGGACTGGCCGCGGCCCGGACCCTGACCGCGGCGGGGGCCGAGGTGGTGCTGCTGGAGGCGGCGGACCGGGTCGGCGGGCGGATCGCCACCGACCTGGTCGACGGCTACCGGCTGGACCGCGGCTTTCAGGTGATCAACACCGCCTACCCGGCGCTGCCCGACTTCGTCGACGTGGCCGGGCTCGACTTTCGGGTCTTCGATCACGCGGTGCTGCTCGCGGACGACAGGGGGCGGCACCTGCTGGCCGACCCGCGCCGGGTGCGGGCGCTGCCCGCGCCGGTGCCGCTGCCCGCCCCGGCGGCGGGCCTGGCCCGGCTCGTCCTGCTCAGCCTGCGCCTGGGGTACTCCGGTGCGCGGCGGCTGCGGGCCGAGCCGGAGACCACCGCCGCCGCCTACCTGGCCGACCGCCTGGACCAGCGCACGATCAAGACGCTGGTGGAGCCGTTCCTGACCGGCGTGTTCGGCGGCGCGCCGCTGGAGACGTCCAGCCGGGTGCTGGCGATGATCTGGCGCTCGTTCGTCCGCGGCCGCATCGGCGTGCCCGCGACCGGCATGGCCCGGCTGGCCGAGGCCCTCGCCCGGCCGCTGCCGGCCGGCTGCGTGCGGCTGGACACCCCGGTCACCGCGATCGACGGGCAGCGGGTGCAGACTGCGGCGGGCGAGATCACCGCCCGCGCGGTGATCGTGGCCGCCGACCCGGCCGCCGCCGCCCGGCTGATCCCGGGGCTGCCGGTACCCGGCCAGCGGATCCTGGTGACCTTCTACCACGCCGCCGACGAGCCGCCGGTCGGCCGTTCGGTGATCATGCTGGACGGCACCGGGCGCAGCGGGATCACCAACAGCATCGTGCTCACCGTCGCCGCGCCCAGCTACGCGCCGCCCGGACGGCACCTCATCGCGACCACGGTGACGGCGGAAGCCGGCCTGGACGAGCCCGCCGTCCGCCGCCTGCTGGCCGGCCTCTACGGCCGGCCGACCAGCGGCTGGGACCATCTCGCGACCGTGCGGGCCGACCCCGGCCTGGTCTCCGCGCTGCCCCCGCAGGGCAACCTGCGCCAGCCGGTCCGGCTCGGCGACGGCCTGTTCGTCGCGGGCGACCACCGGGACACCCCCTCGCTGCAGGGCGCGCTGGTCAGCGGCCGCCGCGCGGCGCGGGCGGCACTGCGCGAGCTCGGGCTGGGCGGCAGCGCCGGGCAGCGGGGCGCGGCGGCCTAGCCGGCGGAGTCCATGGTGAGGACGGCCTTGCCGAGGATCTCCCCGGCCTCTAGGGCGCGGTGGGCGTCGGCGGCGCGCTCGAGGGGGAACGTGGCGCCGACCTGGATCTTGAGTTCGCCCGTGTCGAAGTGCGGCGCCACTCGTTCCAGGATCTCCCGCTGGCGGATCCGCTGGGCATCCCAGCCGAAGACCGCCGGGGCCGGCATCCAGGCGAAGGACACGCGCAGGCTGTGGCGCTGCATGAGCTCGAGCGCGTCGTCGTCGATCGGGGTCTCGGCGTTGGAGACCAGGTCGCCGTAGGGGCGGACCAGTGCGAAGGACGAGTTGAAGGTCTGGCCGCCGACGGTGTCGTGCACCACGTCGGCGCCGTCCGCCCCGGTCCATTCCCGGACCGCCGCGGCCACGTCTTCGTGCCGGTAGTCGATGCGCCGCTCAGCGCCGAGCGCGGTCACCAGGTCCGCCTTCGGTCCCCGGGTGACGGTCGCGGCCACCCGGGCGCCCGCCAGCCGGGCGATCTGCACCGCCACGTGCCCGACGCCGCCGGCTCCGCCCTGCACCAGGACATGCTGGCCGCTGGTCACCCGGGCCCGCTCCATCAGCGCCTCCCAGCTGATAATCGTCACCAGCGGCACGGCGGCCGCCTCGGCGAAGGACAGCCGCCCGGGCTTGCGGGCCGCGAACCGCTCGTCGATAACCCGCACCTCCTGGTAGGTGCCGGGCACCGTCCCGAAGCCGCCGTCGCAGAAGTAGACCTCGTCCCCGGTGCGGAACCGGGTAACGGCGGCCCCGGTGGCCTCGACCACCCCGGCGCCGTCCCAGCCGAGCACCGCGGGCAGCGACCCGGCGATGAGCCCGCTGGCCCGCAGCTTGTAGTCGACCGGGTTGACGCCGGCCGCCGCCAGCCGCACCTTGAGGTCGTGGTCACCGGCCAGCCGGGGCTCGGGGACCTCCGCCACCCGCAGCACCTCCGGACCGCCGACCGCTGTCATCTGTACCGCGCGCATATGCTTTCCTGTCTGCCCCGGGCCGTCGGTCGCGGTTGTCCGCGCTGGCGGGGCGTTCTTCGGTTTCTTCCGCGGACTCAACCCGGTTAGGCTGCCCCAATGGACGCTCCGGACCAAGTGAAGGTAGCGCGCTGGGTGGCCCCGGCTTTTATTTTCTGCTCGGTGGTGCTCATTCCGTGGATCGTGTACCTCGGGTTCTCCCTTCCGAGCCGCGAGGAGTCCAGTCACTACGACATCGCCTGGGTCGGATTCGACGTCTTGGAGCTGCTGGCGCTGGGCGCTACCGGCTACCTGGCGCTGCGCCGGTCCCGGTTCCTGGCACTGCCCTCGTCTTGCGCGGCCACCCTTCTTGTCGTCGACGCCTGGTTCGATGTGCTGACCTCGCCGCGGCATGAGCTGATTCAGTCGATCGTCCTGGCGGTAGTCATCGAGATTCCGCTGGCGGTGGTCTGCGGCTGGCTGAGCTACCACACCGAGCGTCTCGCGGACCGCAGGGTCAGCGTCGTGCCCCGCACGATGTACGCCGTGCGCCGCAAGCTGAACCGGTCCTAACCCCGGCGGGTGACGGTCAGCTCGGGCGCCGGGCCGCCAGCCACGGCCCGAACTCGGCCGCCGTAATCCGCTCGTCGTGCACCCCGGCCGCCTCGGGCGAGGCCAGCCAGGTAATCGGCGGCCCCATGATCTCCGGCTCCAGCAGGCGGCCGGGCCTGGCCGCGTCCGCGTCGGGGACCATGCCGGTGCGGGTGGCACCGCCGGGCAGCAGCAGGTTGACGGTGACCGGGGTGTCGCGCAGGTCGGCGGCCATCACCCGGGACAGCGCCTCGGCGCCGGCCCGGGAGGGGCCGTAGGGGACGAAGCCCCGGCGGGTCATCGTGCTCTCGTTGACCGAGATGTTCACGATGCGGCCGCCGCGGGCGGCGAGCATGAGCGGGGTGACCGCCCGGGCGACCAGGAAGTAACCGGTCAGGTTGGTCGCGATCACGTCGCGGAACCCGCCCGGCGTGACCGTCCAGAAGCCGCGCGGCTGGGTCATGAACTGCGGGTTGACCGTGCGCATACCGATGCCGGCGTTGTTCACCAGCAGGTCGATGCCGTCGAGTTGCTCCCACAGCGCCGCTACCGTGCGGGTCACCGCGTTCTCGTCGCGCACGTCGAGCGCGGCGCCCAGCGCCCCGGGCAGCCCGGCGGCCGCTTCGGCCGCCCGTTCCGGGGACCGGCCGGTGACCGCGACGCGGAGCCCGGCCCGGGCGAGCGCCGCCAAGCCCGTTTATCCGGGGCGGGCCAGGTCAGGAAGAGCCCGAAGATTAGCTGTTTTCAACAGTGACTGTTTTGATAGTCTTCTCCCGTGCCCGAGGAACAGCCGTTCAGCTCCCTGCCCGGCAACGCCGGGTTCCTGCTGTCGCGGGTCGGCACGGCGATCCAGACGGGATTCAAGGAAGTGCTCGCGACCTGGGAGATCAGGCCGCTGCAGTTCGCCATCCTGTCCGCGCTGGGCGCCGCCGGACGGGCTTCGCAGCAGGAGCTGTGCCGGCCGCTGGGCATCGACAGCGGCAACATGGTCGAGCTGGTCGACGCCCTGGAGGCGCTCGGCTACGCCCGGCGCGACCGTGACCCCCAGGACCGCAGGAGGTACCTGGTGACGATGACCGAGCCGGGTCAGGCGGCGTTCGCGGCCATGACCAAGGCGGTCGGCGAGTACACCGCCCGGTTCCTGGATCCCCTCGACCAGCCGGAGCAGACGGCCCTGGCCGCCGCCCTGGCCAAACTGTACGCCGCTACCGCCGAGGGCCGCCGCCTGCCGCCGCGGCCCGAGCCGGCCGGACGGGGCCCGCGATGAGCACGCCCGCCGTGCCGTCGTCGGCCGACCGGGCGGGGTCTGCGATAGACCTACCCGCCGTGCCGTCGTCGGCCAGCCGGATGCGGGCCTCGGACGCCGAGCGCGACCAGGCCGTGGAGAGCCTCGCCAGCGCGGCCGCCGAGGGCAGGCTCACGCTGGAGGAGTACTCCGAACGGAGCGGGGCCGCCCTCCAGGCCCGCACGCTGGGCGAGCTCGCGGCGCTGACCGATGACATCCCGGCGGCCGCCGGCCCGCTCGCGCACCGGGAGACCGGGCTGGCCGGGCAGCAGATCAGCGCGCTACTCGGCAACGAGTCGCGCAAGGGCCGCTGGGTGGTCCCGTCGCGCCTCATCGTGCGCTCGGTGCTCGGCGACTGTCACCTGGAAATGCAGCACGCCGTCATCCGCCAGCACGTGACGGTTATTGACGCCACGGTCCGCTTCGGGGCGATGACGGTCTTCGTGCCGGATGGCATCGACGTGCGCCTTAACGGCCGGGCCGTGCTGGGAGCCAAGTCATCGCAGCTGCACGGCGAGCCCCGCCCGGGCGCGCCGGTCATCGAGATCAACTGCAACGTGTTCTGCGGGTCGGTGAACGTCCGGCGGCCCAAGTTCTCGATGCGCTGAGCGGCCGGCCGCGAGAGCAGTCACGACCTGCAGCCGGAACGCCGTCTACTTCGAAGACTGGGCGACATTAGAGCCCTCCCGAGGGCCCTAATGTCACCCAATCACGGGAGCCGTGACTGAAGGTGACGAATTGTGGCGGGAAAGGTCAGCCCGGGAAAGGACAGCACGATGATGCCCGCGAGCACGGTCAGGACACCGTAGCCGAGCAGCCAGCCCCAGTGCCGTCCCATCTGGGCGATGAGATCCGCGGGCTCCCGTCTCGGCCAGGTCACCGTTCCTCCTGGAATGCGCAGATGATCACGCCGGCTTTATCGGCACCGCCCAGGCCGGCTAAACCTGGGTGCCCGGGCCAGCCACGATGCCGGCGGGCCTGCCCGCGAGGAAGTTCTCGATGTTCGCGACCACCCCGTCGAGCATCCGCTCTAGGCTTTCGGGCGTGTTGTAGCCCTGGTGCGGCGACAAGATGACGTTGGGCAGCGTGCGCAGCGGCGAGTCCGCCGCGAGCGGCTCGGTCTCGAACACGTCCAGGGCCGCCCTGATCCGCCCGTCGGCCAGCACCGCCTCGAGGGCGCCGGGAGCGATCAGCTCGGCGCGGGCGGTGTTGACCAGCAGCGCGCCCGGCTTCAGCGAGCGGAGCAGCGGCTCGCCGATCAGGCCCCGGGTGCCGTCGGTGAGCATCAGGTGCAGCGAGACCACGTCGCAGCCCGCCATCAGCTCGTCCAGCGGCACGAACCGCTGCGCCGGGCTGACCAGCCGGGCCGGGTCGGGGTGGAGAGTCCAGGCGGTCACCCGCATGCCGACCGCCTCGAGCAGGCCGGCGAACCGGGCGCCGATGCCTCCGTAGCCGATGATGCCCGCGCTCTTCCCCGCCAGCTCCGTGCCCTGAGCGCCGGCCCAGCGGCCGGCCCGGACGGCGCGGTCGTTCTCGGCCACCCGCCGGGCGAGCGCGAACGTGAGGGCGAGCGCGTGCTCGGCGACCGCGCTGTCGCCGTAGCGGGTAACGTTGGCCACCGCGATGCCGCATTCGGCGGCGGTGTCCAGGTCCACGAAGCTCGCGGCACCGGTGCCGGTAAACGCGACCAGCCGCAGCGCGGACAGCCGGCGCAGCACCGGGCCGGTCAGGTACTGGCCGAGGATGACCACCCGGGCGGCGCCGATCCGGGCGACCAGCTCGTCGTCGTCGGCGGGGACGTCGGCGTACACCGCCGCGCCGCCCAGCCGGTCCAGCCGCGCGGCGAACGCGGGACGCGACAGGATGGCGGCCATGTGCTCGTCGCCGTCCGGCAAGACGATGACCGGGGTCATTACAGCAGCCGGGTCAGCAGGTCCCCGAGGGCCTTGCGGTCCCCGGGCGACAGCTGGCCGAAGAGCTCTTCCGCGGCCCGGCGGCGGGCCTGGCGCAGGTCCTCGCGGGCGGCCTCGCCCCGTTCGGTGAGCTGGAGCAGGATCGCGCGGCGGTTACGGGGGTCGATCTCGCGGCGCACCAGCCCGGCCTCCTCGAGCGCGTCGACCACGGTGGTGACCGAGCGGGGCACGATCCGCAGCCGGTCGGCCAGCTCGGTCATCCGCAGCGGCTCCTCGCCGGCGTCGCGGGCGATCAGCCGCAGGGCGCGCGCCTGGGCCGGGGTCAGCCCGAGCGGGGCCAGCCCTTCGGCCTGGGCCTGGCGCAGCCGTCTGGTCAGTCCGTGCAGCAGGTCGGCCAGCTGGACCGGGTCCTCGTCGCCCATGCCGCCAGGGTACCAGGATCATGACTCATACTGAGCCGGGAACAATTATGAGCTAAGCTCTGTTTGAGCTTGCATGAACAACAACCGCTACTTACCTGGAGGCCCTATTGGGTACCGCTAACCCCCGCGTCCCGTTGCGGCGCATCGCCGGGCTGTTCCGCCCGTACCGCTGGAACCTGCTTTTCGTCGGCCTGCTGGTCGGCGCCTCATCTCTCGTATCCCTGGTCAACCCGTTCCTCATCCGCGGGGTCATCGACACCGCGCTCCCCCAGGGCCGCACCGGCCTGCTGACCGTGCTCGCCGCGGCGATGATCGTGGTGGCCGTCGCCAACAGCTGCTTCAGCGTCTCGCAGACCTACGTCTCCACCCGGGTCGGCCAGCGGGTCATGCACGACCTGCGCACCGCCGTCTACTCGCACCTGCAGCGCATGTCGCTCGCCTTCTTCACCCGGACCCGCACCGGCGAGGTGCAGTCCCGCATCGCCAACGACATCGGCGGCATGCAGGCGACCGTCACCACCACCGCCACCTCGCTGGTGTCCAACGCCACCACGGTGATCGCCTCGGTCATCGCGATGGTCGTCCTCGACTGGCGGCTCACCATTGCCTCGCTGGTCATGCTGCCCTTCTTCGTCTGGATCAGCCGCCGGGTCGGCACCGAGCGCCGCCGCATCACCCGGGACCGGCAGCGCCAGCTTGCCGTGCTCTCCTCCATCGCCGGCGAGTCGCTGTCGGTCAGCGGCATCCTGCTCGGGCACACCATGGGCCGGTCCGCCTCGCTGACCGGGTCGTTCGCCGCCGAGTCGGGCAAGCTGTCCGACCTCGAGGTCAGCGCGAGCATGGCCGGGCGCTGGCGCCAGTCCACCATCCAGATCGTCATGTCGGCGATGCCCGCCGTCATCTACTGGGTCACCGGGCTGACCGGCAGCGGCGACCACATGGCGATCTCCATCGGCACCCTGGTCGCGTTCACCACCCTGCAGCAGAGCCTGTTCCGGCCCGCCGTCCAGCTGCTCAGCGTGGGCGTGGATATCCAGAGCTCCCTCGAGCTGTTCGGACGGATCTTCGAGTACCTCGACCTGCCGGTCGACGTGGCCGAGCCCGCCCGCCCGGTTACCCCGGCGCATATCCGCGGCGAGGTGCGGCTCCACGGCGTCGGCTTCAGCTACAACGGATCCGACCCGGCCCAGGCAGCGCAGTCCACCCTGCGGGGCATCGACGTGACCGTTCCGGCTGGGCGCTCACTGGCCATCGTGGGCGAGACCGGCTCCGGCAAGACCACCCTCAGCTACCTCATCCCCCGGCTCTACGACGTGACCGCGGGCAGCGTGACCATCGACGGAACCGACGTGCGGGACCTGTCCTTCGACACCCTCGCCGCCGCGGTCGGGGTCGTCGCCCAGGAAACCTACCTGTTCCACGCCTCGGTCGCGGAGAACCTGCGGTTCGCCAAGCCGTCCGCCACCGACGACGAGATCGTCGCGGCGGCCAAGATCGCCCAGATCCACGAGCACCTGACGTCGCTGCCCGACGGCTACGACACCGTGGTGGGCGAGCGCGGCTACCGGTTCTCCGGCGGCGAGAAGCAGCGGCTGGCGATCGCCCGGGCGGTACTCCGGGACCCGCCGGTCCTCGTCCTCGACGAGGCCACCAGCGCCCTGGACACCCAGACCGAGCTGGCCGTGCAGCAGGCCATCGACGCCGCCAGCGCGGGCCGCACCACCATCACCATCGCCCACCGGCTGTCCACCGTCCGCGACGCCGACGAGATCATCGTCCTCGACCACGGCGAGATCGCCGAGCGGGGCACCCACGCCGACCTCCTCGCGGCCGGCGGCCACTACGCCGCCCTGGTCAACCGGGACGCCGACCTGGCCGAGGCCGCGGCCTGAGCAGCCGGCCGCGCCTGATCCCACCCCGAGGCCGGCCTGATCCGGGCCGTGGGATGCTAGTGCGATGAGCGAGAGCAGCGATTCCCCGGCCGAATTCCACCGCGACCGGCGCGAGCACGGCGGCGCCGCGCAGCGGCTGAACGACGACCAGCTGGCCGAGCTGACCGAGGACGAGCGCGTCGAGGCGGGCATCGACGCCTACAACCCGGACGAGGTGCCTGCCGCGACCGACTCCGCCCCGGTCACCGACCCGCGGCAGGACGAGGTGTACGAGGAGGAGCGGGCCGAGCTGTTCCGCGAGATCGACAAGGGCGAACTCCGCCAGCCCACCGAGAAGGACCCGTTCCCGCCCACCCGCTACGAGGACTAGGCCCGCGGGCAGCGGCTAGACGGTTTCGCTGAGCCGCTCGCGCAGGAAAGCCAGCGCCCGGGCCTGGAGCCGGGACACGTGCATCTGCGAGATACCGAGGCGGGCTGCTACTTCTTCCTGGGTGTGGTTGCCGTAGAACCGCAGGATCAGAATCTGCTGTTCACGGCGCGGCATCTCGTCCCAGTGCCGTTCCACGGCGTCCATGTCGATGACCTGCTCGATGCTGGCGTCGTAGCCGCCGAGCAGCTCGCCGAGCTCGGACGGATTCGCGCTGTCGCCCACGGGCGCGTCCAGCGACAAGGCGTTCAGCCCCTCGGAGGCCTGCCTGGCTTCACGCAGATCCTCCGGCGTGACACCCAGCCGGCTGGCCAGCTCGGCGTCATCGGGCTGGCGCCCTAGTTCATGGGCCAGGTCCTCGGCCGCCGGGCGCATCTTGAGCAGCAGCTCCTGCATCGCCCGGGGAACCCGGACCTGCCACCGCTTGTCCCGGAAATGGCGCTTGAGCTCGCCGCTGATACACGGCGCCGCGTAGGCCCGCAGCTCGTTTCCGAACGCGGGGTCAAAGCCCCGGATCGCCTTCAGCAGCCCGACAAACCCAACCTGCATAAGATCGTCGGCCGACTCCGGACTGTTCCGGTAGGCGCGCACGGAGGCGCGGACCAGGAAGGTGTACCGGCGGACCAGTTCCTGACAGGCCGCCTCCCGTTGCCGTCCGCCGTCCTCGGTCTGGCGGTAGAGCACGAACAGCTCATCGTCGGAAAGGTTCTGGAACTCGGTATCGGCCATTACGGCGGGCGAGTTGGGCACAGCGGTCACCGATTCACCTGCATAAGCAGCCGCACGATGGCGGCACCCGACGCGAGGCCGTGTGCTCGACCTCCCACGAATGCCCCACTGCCCGGAAAAGCACCGGTCATGCGGCCATCGGGCCCCAGTAATTTTGGGCGGGTAACCCGGGAATTGTCACGCTCCCTTCACGATTCCGGCCTACCCTCGTCCATCGTGAACTCGAGGACCGGCTGCCCGCTAGGGCCAGCAGCATGAAGCGGGAGGCCAGGTCCGCGCTGCTCGCCCTGTCGTTGCCGGGCGCGGCCGCGCTGGCCGCTTGCAGTATGGTCGGCGCACCGCGGCAACTGCCGTCGCACCCGGCGACGGCGGCCACCCCGGCGGCTACCGTAGCGGCCACCCCGGCGGCCACAGCGGCGGCCGCCCCGGCGGCCACCCGGGCGGGCGGCGCTGCTGCTGGCGGCGGCGTGCGGCCGGTCCGGATAAGCAGCCCGGGAAAGCCGCCGCTCCCGGTTCCGGGAAAACTGCGGTCTTTCCCCGGGACTCCGGCTTTCGCCGGAACGGGAACATGGCACCCCGCCGGGCGCCTCGTGGCCGGGAAGCCGGCCGTCTACGAGACGCTGCTCGTCCCGCCCGGCGGCACTAAGCGGGCCGGAATCGCCTGGATGGACACCAGCCTGCTGGCCGCCCGGCTGTACTCGGGGTCGGTGTCGCCGGGCGGCAGCGGGTACCGGTACTCCGCGCCGGTCACCCCCGCGGCGGCCAGTTCCCTGGTCGCGGCGTTCAACGGCGGTTTCAAGATGGGCGATGCCCATGGCGGCTACTACACCGAGCACCGGCTGATCAGGCCGCTGGTAACGGGAGGCGCCTCACTGGTGATCTACGCCGACGGGTCCGCCACGGTGGGCGCCTGGGGCAGCGACGTCCGCATGACGCCGGCCGTCACGGCGGTCCGGCAGAACTTGTATCCGCTGGTCGTCAACGGCGAGCCCACTGCCCGCGCGTCCACGCGCACCTGGCGGGTGTGGGGCGGCACCTGCCCCTGCGGGGCCGGGCAGCACGGCTCGGAGCAGCAGTGGCGATCCGGTCTCGGGGTCACCGCGGACGGCGCGCTGGTCTACGTAGCAGGCCCGGGGCTCAACCCCCTCCAGCTGGCCGGTCTCCTCGCAGGGGCGGGCGCGGTACGCGGGATGGAGCTGGATATCAACCCGACCTGGCCGGTCTTCGCGAGTTTCCGGCCCGCGGCCCCGGGCAGCCGGGCCGCGCCGTCTAACGGCACCCGGCTGATCGGCACCTACCGCGGCCCGGCGACCTTCTTCGACCCGGCTTACGGCCGCGATTTCATCACCCTGTCCGCTGCCCCGGCTCAGGCAAGGAGACGACACTGACCACGAGATACCCCCCGCCAGAGCAGTCGCACCCGAGCGCGCCGGCCGACCGCCGGTCGGGCAGCGCCGAGGGCAACGAGCGGCTGACCGCCCTGACCGGAGCGGTGCTCCTGCTGCTGCTGGCCGCCGAGGGCGTCACCATCCTGCGCCTGGGCCGGCTTCTGACGGCGCATTTCTTCATCGGCATGCTGCTGCTCGGCCCGGTCGCGCTCAAGGCCGGCTCGACCATCTACCGGTTCACCCGGTACTACACCGGCAGCGTCCCCTACCGGCGCAAGGGGCCCCCGGCGCCGCTCTTGCGCCTGCTCGGCCCGGTCGTCCTCGTGTCGACGGCGGGCGTGTTCGGCACCGGGATCGCGCTCGCCCTGGCCGGGCCCGCCGGGCAGCAGCCGTGGCTGTTCCTGCATAAAGGGTCGTTCCTGGTCTGGGCCGCCGCGATGACCGTGCACGTACTGGCGTACCTGCCCCGCCTGGGCCGCCTGCTGGCGGCGGACTTCCGGAGGCGCCCGCCCGCCGGCGGCTATGCCCGCCATACCGCCGGGCCGGCGGCCGTGATCGGCGGGCGGGCCGTGCGCCTGTCCCTGCTGGCCGCCGCCCTGCTCGCCGGACTGGTAATCGCCCTGCTCACCGTGCACCTGGCGGCTCCCTGGAATTTCGGCCGCTTCCATTAACGGCCCGGACGGGAATGATGCGCTCGTGAATGCAGATAACAACCAGCCCTCA
>DASWUW010000609.1:0-4992 GCA_036406335.1 Trebonia sp. | reverse complement strand
GGCCAGGGCGAGGAGGTCACGGTGGTCGTCACCTTCTCATTGTCCTGGGCGCTGGGGTCACTCCCGCAACTGGAGGCCGAGGGCGACGCCGAGTGCCCGGTCGCTGGACGCGGGCATCCAGCCGGCCTCGTCGCTCAGGTCACGGGCGCCCTCGGCGATCCGGTTCTCCAGGACGCCGAGGCCGTCGCACTCGACGGTGACGACGTCGCCCGGCTCGACCGGCCGGGAGTTGGCCGGCGTGCCGGAGAAGATCACGTCACCCGGGACCAGGGTCATCATCCGGGCCAGGTCGGCGATCAGGTAGGCCACCGGGAAGACCAGGCCGTCAACGCCGGACTCCTGAACCACCCGGCCGTTGACCCGGGTCCGCAGCAGCTGGCCGCCGGGGACCCAGCCCCTCACCAGACCGGGTCCTAGGGGCGCGAGCGTGTCGGCGCCCTTGACCCGCAGCATGGAACCCCGGTCGGCGTGCCGGAAGTCGTGGATGGCGAAGTCGTTGGCCAGGCTGTAGCCGGCCACGTAGCCGAGCGCGTCCGCCATCCGGATGTTGCGCGCCGTCCGGCCGATCACCACCGCGACTTCGCCCTCGTAGTTGAGAAAGCGGGTTCCGCGGGGCCGGATGACCACACCCCGGTGGCTGTTCAGCGCGGACGGGGGCTTGAGGAAGTAGTTGGGGGCGGGCGGGCCCTCGGCCTGCAGCTCGTCGATCCGGTTCTGGTAGTTCAGGTGGACGCAGATGATCTTGGACGGCTGGCACGGCGGCAGGTGGACCGCGGCATCCGGGCTGACGGCCCGGCCGTCCGGGGCGACGAGCAGACCGTCGCGCAGCGTCGTCTCGACCGGGGAACCGTCCAGCAGGATACGGCGGGTCTCCGTGCTCACGAGTCGTCCCGGGGGGCGCCCGGTGCCGCCGGGACAGCACCGGTCAGGGGCGGGGCCGCGAGCGGGTAGCCGAGGCCCGCGTAGTCGTAGCCGCTGATCTCGAGCACCCGCAGGCCGGGGTCCTGGGGCGAGGCGTAGTAGGCGCGGATCTCGGCGATCAGGCCGCGCTCGGAGAACTTGTACCACTCGTCCCCGCGCAGCATGATCCCGGCCTTGCGCTTGAAGTGGGTCCGCTCGATGACGGCGCGGCGGGTCGCCGGGTCGGTGATCACCTGGTCCACCGTCCAGTAGGATCCGCCGTTGACCACCGCGGCCTGCCACCGTTCGCCGATCGTACGCGCGCCGCGGAACGGTCCCGCGTACATGCCGGGCGGGAAGTAATGAACTCCGGCGGGTTCGAAGTAAGCCGCGATACGGTCCACCTCGCCGGAGTTGCAGGCGTCGAAATAGTCGTGGATCCAGGCCGTCATACCCTCGGCGGTGAGTTCGCAGCCGGGGCGTCCGGTCGGCTCGCTCATCGGCCCGCGACCTTTGTCTCCGCCTTCGCCGACACGGGCGGGGTCGGCCGCCAGGCCTCACCGGGTTCGACCACGAACGTGTAGTCGAGGGTGTACCAGGGTTCGGTCACGTCCGCGGCCGGGGCCGGCTCGTCCGGCGGCTCGTGCCGCTCGTAGCTGGCGATGAGGGCGCGGGTGACGCCGAACTGGGCGTCGGTGTCCAGCATGGGGTCATCGTGGCTGTAGATCTGCGAGGTGATGGTCTTGTAGCCGGGCTGGTACACCATGGCGTGGATGTGGGCCGGGCGGAAGGGGTGCCGCTTGAGCGTGGTGAGCAGGTCGCCGACCGGGCCGCCCATCGGCACCGGGTACCCCGACGGCCGGACGCTGCGGAACCGGAACACCCCGTCGCCGTCGGTGAAGAACCGCCCCCGCAGGTTCCATTCCGCCTGGCCGGGGTCCTGGTTCTCGTACAGGCCGACCGGCGAGGCGTGCCAGACGTCCACCTCGGCCCCGGCCACCGGCTGGCCGGAGGTGTCGACCACCGTCCCGGTGAAGAACAGCGGCGGGCCCTCGGTGGGCGAGCGGACGATCGAGTCGCCGGAGCTCATCACGGGAGCGCCCTGCCGCCAGAACGGGCCGAGCAGGTTGGCCGAGGTCGGCTTCTCCTCGGTGCCGTTGTTCATCAGGCACACGAGGGTCGACAGGCCGAGGCTGCCGGCCATCAGCCGGACCTCGTTGTGGCTCGCCGTGGTGAGCTGGCCCAGCCGGGCCACCACGTTGATGCTGGCGTCGAACTCGGCCTCGGTCAGCCGGACCTCGCGGGCGAAGTCGTGCAGGTGACGGACGAGGGCCTGCACGATCTCCCGGAACCGCGGGTCGTCCGCCCGCCCGGTCTCCGCCAGCACCGCCTCGGTGATCTGCAGCTCGTCTTTGATGATCATGTCAATTCTCCTGCCCGGGCGGCCCCGCCGGGAAAGGTCCCGGCCCGGGCGAGTGCGGCTATTCGGCACCGTACCCGCGGGCGATCGCTAGCGTCAACATGCTGGACGGTGGTTCAATATGCTGAACACGAGCACCAGCGGAGGCGGCGATGACGGCAGCGGAGCAGACCGTGCCCGCCGACGCGCGCGCCGTTGTGCCGGCCCTGGACCGGGGGATGCGGGTCCTGCACCTGCTGGCCGAGTCACCGCAGCGCGCCTACTCCCTGTCCGAGATCGCGCAGCTGCTGGGCATTCCCAAGTCGACCGCGTTCAACCTCTGCGGCGCGCTGGCCGAGGGGCAGCTGCTGCGCCGGGTGCGCGACGGCTTCCAGCTCGGCCGGGGCCTGCTCGAGCTCGGCTCGGCCTACGCCTCCAGCGTCAACCTGGTCGCGGAGTTCTACGATGCCTGCCGGGAAGCACCGCCCGACCTGGGCGCGGTCATCCAGCTGGCGGTGCTGGACGAGGACCTGCAGGCGGTCTACCTGGCCCACCAGGACTGCGGCAGCGGCCTGCGCCTCGGCCTAGGCGGCATGGTCGGGCGGCGGGTGCCGGCCAACTGCACCGCCGGCGGCAAGGTGCTGCTGGCCCTGCTCCCGCCGGCCGAGCTGGACGAGCGTCTCCTGCGGTGGAACCCGCTCCCCCGGGTCACCCGCCGGTCGGTGACGTCCCGGCCGCGGCTGCTGCGGGAGATCGCCGCCGCCCGCGACAGCGGCTACGCGTTCGACGAGGACGGGGCGATCCTGGGCCTCAGCTGCGTCGCCGCCGGCTTCCGGACCAGTCACGCCGACGGCGGCCAGCTCGCGGTCAGCATCACCGCACCGGGCAGCACGCTCGACGACGCCCGGCGGAGGGCCGTCCGCGCCGCGCTGGACACGGTAACCGGCCAGCTGCGGTCCCGCCTTTGACCGGCGGGCGGGCCGGCTAAGCGAACTCCGGTGGCCCCGATCCCGGTGCGGTAGGCTCCCGACCATGTCTGTCTACCTGGTGGCCGGCGGGGCTGGTTTCATCGGCACTAACTTCGTGTCCTATCTGCGCACCCGCAACCCGGGCGACCAGGTGGTGGTCGTCGATTATCTCGGGTTCGCCTCCAACGAGGACAACCTGACGCAGTTTGGCGACGCGGTCGAGTTCCGGGCGGCCGACATCTCCGACCCGGCGGCGATGACCGCTGTCTACCGGGAATTCTCGCCCGACTTCGTGGTGAACTTCGCGGCGGAAAGCCACAACGACCGGGCGATCCTCGACCCGAGCCTGTTCATGCGCTCCAACGCGATGGGCGCCCAGGTGCTGCTCGAGTGCAGCCGGCAGCATCCCGTCTTGGCCCACCTGCACGTCTCCACCATCGAGGTCTACGGCGAGCTGGCAGCGGACAAGCAGTACTTCACCGAGGGCAGCCCGCTCAACGCCAAGACGCCGTACAGCGCGGCCAAGGCGGCCGGTGACCAGATCGTCCGCGCCTACATGCAGACGTACCGCGACATGAACATCCGGATGACGCACTGCGCCAACAACTACGGGCCGTTCCAGCTGCCGGAAAAACTCATTCCGCTGATGATCACGAACGTGCTGCGCGGGCGGAAGGTCCCCGTTTACGGCGACGGCCTGCAGATGCGCGACTGGCTGCACGTCGACGATCACTGCGCGGCGATCTACCAGGTCCTGCACGCCGACCTGGGGCCGATCCCGGAGGGCGCGGCGACCGACCCGGGAAAGCTGCCGGTCTTCGATATCAGCGCGCGGCAGGAACTGACCAACCTGGACATCGTCACCCGGGTCCTGGAGCAGCTCGACCGCGACCCGGCCGAGTGGATCGACCACGTTGCCGACCGGCCCAACCACGACCGCCGGTACCTTATCGAGCCGGCCAAGATCGAGCGTGACCTGGGCTGGCGGCCGCAGGTCGACTTTAAGCAGGGCCTGGCCGAGACGGTGGACTGGTACGTGACCAGCCGCGACTGGTGGGAGCGGGTCTTCGCCGCCAAGGGCGAGCTGCAGATCGACTGGGCGGCCCCGGCGCCCGCATCGCCGGCGGCGCGGTAAGCCCGCGCCCGGCCAGCGCTCCCAGGGCCGGCGGCTACGAAGAAGCCTCCGCGGACAGCACAGAGCGACTTGATTCGCTAATCGATGCACCGTCACGCTGCCCGGCCGAATATCCGTGCCTGCTGGCCAGGGCGAATTTCGGCGTGGCAACGTACAGATCGTTCGTTCTAGTACCTGGCCGCCGAGCCGGCGATCAGTCCGGCAAGCGGGACCGTCCCCGTACCGGTTACTTCTGAACGACCCGCTGGGCGGGTGCGTCAGCCGGATGATTTGTCTTCGTAGTTAGGGCGCAGGAGCTGCCGGGTGGCGGCGTGCCAGGCCATGGGCGAGCGCTGGTATTCGAGCGTTCGTGACAGCGGTGCGTAACGTTTGCGGCTCTCGGAGCTTACATCAGTAGGGGCGAGGGCTGACTGGGGCCTGCCATGCGATCCGAACCGCCGGAACGATAATTAATTCAGCCAATAACGGACAGAAGTAATCATGCCGGGATAGAAGAAGCACTGACCAGAGCCCTAGTGACTTTACTCGCCGGAGCCCTGCCTTCATAGCAGGATTGCTGGCACGTCACCCTTAAGATCTCTTGAAAGGTG
>DASWUW010000608.1:0-2311 GCA_036406335.1 Trebonia sp. | reverse complement strand
GATGTCGCCGATCCCCTCGACGACCACCTGAAGGACCGGCGGGATGGTGCGCGGGTGGGCCAGATACCAGCGGTCCATCGCGGTGATCGGGCGGCGGTATCCGGCGGCGCGGGCGACCGCGTTCATAGCGAGGCCTCCTGTCAGCGGTTTGCGGTGAGTGCCTTCTCCACCACGTCCACGGCGGCGGGCGGCCCGCCGGCGGCCCTGATCCGGGCGCCGAGGTCGGCGGCGCGGGCGCGGAAGCGGTCCTCGCTCAGGACCCGCAGCAGTGCGGCCGCGATCTGCGAGGGATCAGGGTTCTCCACGTTCGGCACGTCCAGGCCGACCCCCCGGTCGACCACGCGGGCCGCCAGGTCGTAGCAGTCGGTCCAGAACGGCATGACCAGCTGGGGCTTGTCGTGGTACAGCGCCTCGTGCACGGCGTTGCCGCCGCCGTGGTTGAAGAACATCCGCACGTGCGGGTGCGCCAGCACCTCCAGCTGCGACGGCACCCAGTCCTCGAACCGCACGCCGGCCGGGATCCCGGCGTCCGGCGGCAGCAGCCCGCGCTGGGACTTGGGCAGCTTCCACAGCACCGCGTGGTCGCCGCCGAGCTCCCGGCAGGCGTCCAGGACGGCCCGCACTTGACCGGCGGTGAGCCGCATGATGCTGCCGAACCCGATGTAGACGACCGACTCGTGCGCGTCCAGCCACTCCCCCAGCCCGGTGCCGGGCAGCCGGCGCTCCGGCTCCGCCGCGACCGCGTGCCCGACCATCGTCAGGTGGTCCGGCGCGGCCGGGAAGGGGTATTCGACGTCGAAGGTGGAGTAGCCGATGACGGCGCGCGCCGCGTCGGCGTACCGGCTCGGGGTGCCGTTGACGTTCACGATCCCGGCCTTCTTGCGCTGGTTGACCGCGTCGAGCATGGAGCGCAGGGTGCCGGGCCGGAAGAAGGTCAGGGTGCGGCCACGGCGGAACCTGCGGTTCCGCCGTTGTTGCGCGGCGTCCATGACGCGCGGCAGGCCGGAGAACGGCGTCGGGTAGTCCTTGGGCAGCCGGTCGAGGAAGACACTGCTGGCCGGCATCGGCATGCTGAGCACGAACGGCACGCCGCGGGTCTGCGCGGCGTCGAGGGCCCAGGCGGAGTTCGCGTCCACCACCATCAGGTCCGGCCGCACCTCGTCGATCACTTCCAGCATCCGGCGGTACTGGCGGCGGTCGAATTCGTGGTCGATGGTGAGGTCCAGGAAGCGGCGCAGCGCCCGCAGCCGGTCGCCGCGGCTCATGCGGCCCAGGTCCGCCTCGTCCCAGATGTCCGGCCAGTCCTGGTGGAACCGGCCCAGGCTGACGAAGGCCGCCGCGCGGGGCCCGCCGACGCCGGCCACCCCGGCCGCCGCCTCGTCGGTGGTGGCGAACCACACGTCGGCGACGTCGCGCCGGCTCAGCTCCGAGGCCACCGCCAGCAGCGGATTGATCAGGCCGGTGGCCGGCAGGCAGGCGAACAGGACCCGGGGCGCGGCGGCGGGGTCAGCCATCGTGGCGGCTCCGCGTCCAGCGGAACCCCCGCAGGCACATCAGCATCCCGACCACGATCCAGGCGCAGATCACCAGCGCCACGGTACCCAGCTGCCAGCTGCCGCCGGTCTCCCGGTTGGCGAAGGACTGGGGCAGGAACGCCGCGCGCATGCCCTGGCACATCCACTTGAGCGGGAACACGTCGGCCAGCGCCCGCAGCCAGCCGGGCAGCGTGCTGGAGACGGTGAACACGCCGGAGATGAACTGGATGATCAGGCTGGCCGGGGCCACGATGACCGGCGCCTGCCGGCCGTTCGCCGGCAGCGTGGAGAAGGCCACGCCGCACAGCGTGCAGGCGGTGATGCCCAGCAGGTAGACCCAGGTGAAGGTGCCCCAGGCGTGCAGCGTGGAGGGCAGGTGCACGTGGTAGAAGGCCACGGCGGTGACCAGCAGGAGCACCAGCTGGGCCAGGCTGGTGGCCAGGACCATCAGCACCTTGCCGATGAAGTACGCCGACTGCGGCATCGGGGCCGCGGACAGCCGCTTGAGCAGACCGCGGTCCCGCTCCAGCGGGATCTGGATCACCAGGGTCTGGAACCCGCCGGTGATCAGGCCGGAGGCGATGATGCCGGGGATCAGGTACTGCGCGTAGCTGGTGCCGGGGGTGATCACCGAGCCGAACAGGGTGTTCATGATCATCATCATGAAGACCGGGAACAGCAGGGAGAAGACCACCGCCTCGCGGCCCCGGAAGAACTGCAGGGTCTCCAGGCCGCCCCGGGCCCAGCCCAGGACTATGGCCCGGCGGAGCCGGGAG
>DASWUW010000607.1:0-3635 GCA_036406335.1 Trebonia sp. | reverse complement strand
TGAGGCGCTGCGCTACTCCCCGAACCCGCGGCCGGAGCTGGCCGCGGCTCGCAAAGCAATCGCCGACGCAGTGATTCCGCTGCCCCCGGGACGAGGCCGGCGCCACGAGTGGTGGCGCGCACCGGGCACCTGAGCCGGCCCCGCTAAAGCCCCTCGTTGATCAGGCGGCCGACCTTTTCGAAGGTCTCGGGCTTGTACCGCTTGTAGTAGAGCGCCAGGCCGATGCCGATCAGCACGACCGCGGCGTCGATCGGGCCGAACAGCTTGGCATAGCCGTAGCCCGCACCCAGGAAGTCGATGTTCTTGAACAGCAGGTAGACCACGTACACCTGGGTGAGCAGGGCCAGCACCGGGGCGAGCACGGTCTTCCACCAGTGCACCTCGTCGCGGTGGAAGCGCAGGAAGTACACCAGGATCGCCAGCGACACCAGCGCCTGCACCGACAAGATGATGATCACGCCCATCACCGCCATCAGGCCGTAGAGCTGCCCGTAGGCCTGGGAACTGGGATCGTTGGTACCCACGAAGAGCGCGAACAGCCCGATGATAATCAGCGAGAGGACCGAGGCGGCGATGGACGCGATGTGCGGCGACTGCCACCTGGGGTGCGTCTTGCCCAGGACCGGCGGCAGCATCCCCTCGCGGCCCAGGGAGTAGGCGTACCGGGCGGTGGTGTTGTGGAAGGCCATCCCGCAAGCGAACGAGCCGGTGATGATCAGGTAGCTCATCACCGAGGTCACCCAGTGCCCGGCGTAGTGCGTGGACGGGGTGAAGAAGAAGTTGGCCGGGGCACCCTGCGCCGACGCGACGGCCGAGCTGGCGGACGGGTAGCCCGCCAGCGAGGCCCAGGACGTGAGCGTGTAGAAGACGCCCAGGCCTATGACGGATATATAGAGCGACCGGGGGACGTTCTTCTTCGGGTCGCGGGACTCCTCGCCGTAATTGGGGGCCATCTCGAAACCGACCCAGGACCAGAAAGCGAAGAACAGGCCGATGCCGATCGCGCCGCCGGTGATGCCCTTGCTCGTCGGGAAGGACCTGAACGCGTTGACCGGGTTCAGCGCTGACCAGTAAATATGTCCCTTGGCCAGCAGCAGGGCGTCGAAGAAGAGCAGGATCAGCACCTCGGTGATGAGGCCGACGGCCAGGATCTTGGCCGAGAAGCTGACGTCGAAGTAGGTGAGCACGCCGATGACGACGACCATGCCGAGAGCCAGCGGCGCCCAGCCCACGTGGAGGCCGAGGGAGGTCAGCTTGAGGTTGGCGAAGTAGGCGAAGCCGCCGGCCAGCGATGCCTCGAACACGCCGTAGGCGACGAGCGAGCCGAACCCGGCACCAAAGCCGATCTCCCGGCCGAGGCCGTGGCTGATGTAGGAGTAGAAGCCGCCGGTGCTGGTCTTCTTGCGGGACATCGCGACGTACCCGACGGAAAAGATGACCAGCACGACCGTCGCCACGATGAACGCGCCCGGCGCGCCGATTCCCTGGCCCGACCCCACCACGATCGGCGTGTTGAGCAGCATCGCGGTGATCGGCGCGGACCCGGTCAGGGTCAGGAACAGCACGCCGCCGAGGCCGACCGCGCCCTTGCGCAGCTTGGCCACGCCTTCCTGGCCGGAAACGTCGAAATTCTCCGAGACGGCGGTCGCCGGTACCGGTTCTGTCTGTGCCACGGTATTCCTCCCAGACGCAGGGCTTGCGCGGGGAACATAACAACGAGGACAATCGCGGGGCAATACCTGAGAATCGAATTAACCAGCTGGAAACGGAAAACGCGCATTACGTAACGAACCGGGTTAATTGGAAAGGGGAGCGGGCAGCGATGTTCACTTCTATCGCGGGACGCGCGGTGGTCGTCACCGGCGGCACGCGCGGCATCGGCAAGGGCATCGCGGCGGTCTTCGCCCGGGCCGGGGCGCGGGTGCTGGTCACCGGCCGGGACGAGGAGACCGCGCGCGCGGCCGCGCGGGAGTCCGGCGCGGCCGGCTACCTGGTCGCCGACGTGTCCCGCAAGGCGGACTGCGCCGCGGTCGCTCAGGCGGCGCAGGAACGGCGCGGCGGCCTGGACGTGCTCTGTGCCAACGCGGGCATCTTCCCCGACAGCCGGCTCGAGTTCATGGGCGAGGACGAGATCGACCAGGTTCTCGGCGTCAACCTCAAGGGGACCATCCTCACCGTGCAGGCCTGCCTGCCGCTGCTGCGGCGCTCCGGGCACGGCCGGGTCATTCTCACCAGCTCCATTACCGGCCCGGTCACCGGCTACCCGGGCTGGACGCACTACGGCGCGAGCAAGGCCGGCCAGCTCGGCTTCATGCGCACCGCGGCGATCGAGCTCGCGGCCGACGGCATCACCGTCAACGCGGTCCTGCCGGGCAATATCCTGACCGAGGGCCTGGCCGGCCTGGGCGAGGACTATCTCAACGGCATGACCGCCGCCATTCCGATGCGCCGCCTCGGCAGTGTCGAGGACATCGGTAACGCGGCGCTGTTTCTCGCTACCGACGAGGCGGGTTACATCACCGGCCAGACGATCGTGATCGACGGCGGCCAGGTCCTGCCCGAGTCCCCGGACGCGGTGTCCTGACCCGGACCCCCTGGCGGGACGGGCGTGCCCGTCCCGCCAGGGGCTGAGCGGGCTGGTCACGGACTGGCGGAGCCCGCGGGAGCCGCCACTTCGCCCGCGTCCGCCGTCTCCGTCCCGCCTTCGAGGTCCAGGCGGGGCAGGAAGCGGTCCAGGACGGCCGGGATGCGCCAGTTGGCCTTGCCGAGCAGGTGCATGATCGCGGGGACCAGCACGGTGCGGACGATGAGGGCGTCGGCGACGACGGCGGCGGCCATGCCGAGCCCGATCATCTTGACGGTGCGGTCGGTGGTGAGGGTGAAGGAGAAGAAGACGACGGTCATGATGGCGGCGGCGGCGGTGATGATGCGGCCGGTGGCGGCCTGGCCGGTGAGAACGGCCAGCCCGTTGTCGCGCCGCCTGGCCCATTCCTCCTGGATCCGGCTGACCAGGAACACCTGGTAGTCGGTGGTCAGGCCGAACAGGACGGCGAACATCAGGATGGGGATGAACGGGCTGACCGGGCCGGTGTTGGTCACCCCCACCAGGCTCTTGAGCCAGCCCCACTGGAAGACCGCCGTGATCACCCCGAAGGCCGCCGCGGCCGACAGCAGGTTCATGACCGCGGCGGTCAGCGGGATGGCGAGACTGCGGAACACGACGGCCAGCAGGATGAACGACAGCGCGACCACCATGGTGACGAACAGCGGCAGCTTCGACGACAGCTGGGCCGCCACGTCGTTGCCGATGGCCGTGGCGCCGCCGACCAGCACCTGCAGGTGCTGCCCGTGCAAGGCGGAGGGGATGACGGTGTCCCGCAGGTTGTTGATCAGGCTGGTCGTGGACGGGTCCTGCGGGCTGCCGACGGGGTAGACCTCGGCGAGCGCGACGGCTGGGTGCCCCGGGCCCGCGGGGAAGAACTCCGGGCCCGCAGTGGTGACCACGCCTGGGGCACGGCCCGCGGCGGCGACGACGGTTTCGAAGGTGGCCTTGTCGGCCTGGCCGTGCAGCGGCGCCACCAGCTGGAGCGGGCCGCTGAAGCCCGGCCCGAACCCGTGCACCAGCATCTCGTAGC
>DASWUW010000606.1:0-2122 GCA_036406335.1 Trebonia sp. | reverse complement strand
CGCGGCGGCCTTCTTCCTCCAGGACCAGCCGGTGCGGGTCACCGTGCTCGAGGGGTCCCCGCGGCTGGGCGGCAAGCTCTCGGCCAGCGACGTCGCCGGGGTGCTGGTGGACGAGGGCGCCGAGGCGCTGCTCGCCCGGCGGCCCGAAGGCACCGGGCTGATCACCGCGGCGGGCCTGGGCGACGACCTCGTCCCCGCCGGCGTCACCTCGTCCGCCATCTACACCCGGGGCGCGATGCGGGCGCTGCCCCGCCGGCAGTTCATGGGCGTTCCCGCCGACCCGGACGAACTGGCCGCCTCCGGGGTCATCTCCGCCGACGGCATCGCCCGGACCCGGGACGAGGCCGTCCCCCCGGCCGAAGCCGGCGACGTCTCGGTCACCGAGTACATCGGCTCCCGGCTCGGCCCCGAGGTCGTCGACCGGCTGGTCGACCCGCTGCTCGGCGGCGTCTACGCGGGCCGGTCGGAAGACCTATCGTTCGGCGCCACCCTCGCCCCGCTGGCCGCCGCTGCCCGCAAGCACGCCAGGCTGACCGAAGCGGTCACGTCCATGCTGCCCCCCGTCCCCCGCCCCAATCCAGATAACAGCAAGAAGCCGCCAACCGGCCCAGGCGGACCGGCGGGCGGGGAGGACAAGCCGGCCCCGGTCTTCGTCACGCTCGCCAGCGGACTCGGCGCGCTGCCGGAGACCCTGGCCAAGGCGTCCGGCGCGGACGTGCGGACGAACGCGACGGTCCGCGGACTCCGGCGCACGGAAACCGGCTGGCGGCTCACCGTCGGCTCCGCCGCCGCCCCGGAGTACCTGGAGGCCGACGCGGTGATCCTGGCCGCCCCGGCCGCGCCGACGGCGCGGCTGCTGAAGGACAGCGCCGGCGCCGCCGCGGCCCAGCTGGAGCAGATCCCGTACGCGTCCATGGCCATCGTCACCCTCGCCTTCCGGGCCGCGGACTTCCCCGGACAGCGGCGCAGCGGCTACCTGGTCCCCGCGGTGGACGGCCGGGCGGTGAAGGCCGTCACCTTCTCCACGGTCAAGTGGCCGCACCTGGCCCGTCAGGCGCCGGTGGCCGTTATCCGCTGCTCGGTCGGGCGCAGCGGCGACATCGCCGTGCTGCAGCGCGACGATGCGGACCTGGCCGCCCTCGCCGCCGCCGAGCTGTCCGAGGCCACCGGGATCACCGGGCCGGCCATCGCCCGGCGGGTCACCCGCTGGGGCGGCGCCCTGCCCCAGTACAACGTCGGCCACCTGGACCGCGTCGCCCGCATCCGCGCGGCCGTCGCCGGGCAGCCGGGCCTGGCCGTCGCGGGCGCCGCCTACGACGGCATCGGCATCCCCGCCTGCGTCGCCACCGCCAGGGCAGCCGCCGACCAGGTCACCGCCTACCTCGCCCGGGACGCCGCCGGCCGGGCCTGAGGGCGGCGGAGCCTGGAAGGTGAGTTCGGAATCGGACATAACTCAGCGCAATCCGAGCCTCCCCGGCGGTCTAGGCCGTCGCTCTGTGCCGCAATGTCTGGTACCTCGTCGGGTTGGTGACCCGCGGTTATCGCGAGGATGTAACCCGCGTGCAACTTGCCGGCCTAGACCGCGCCAAAGAGTTACCGTAGTTTCGAGCGTGTGGTAGCTCGCACATCGGCCATGATCGGCAGAGACGGCGAGCTCCGGCTTATCCAGTCGGCCCTGAGCGCGGCCCGGGACGGCCACGGCGGCGCGGTCTTCCTGATCGGCGAGGCCGGCATCGGCAAGTCCCGGCTGGCGGCCGCGGCGGCGGACGAGGCCTTCGCCGCCGGGATGACCATCATGCGGGGCCGCGGCAGCAGCATCGGCCCGATGGTGCCGTTCCGCTCGCTGACCGAGGCGCTGATGTCACTGCTGCGGTCCAGGCCCGGGCTGGACGTCTCCGCCCTGGGGCCTTACCGCCCCGTTCTCGCCCGCCTGGTCCCCGACTGGGGCGCCCCGTCGCTGGGCGAGGACAGCGGGTCGCTGGTGGTGCTGGCCGAAAGCGTCCTGCGGCTGACCGCCCTCGCCGGAGCGGAGGGCGGCTGCCTGCTGGTCCTTGACGACCTGCAGGATTCCGACGCCGAGACGCTGGCCGTGACCGAGTACCTGAGCGATAACCTCACGGCC
>DASWUW010000605.1:0-4354 GCA_036406335.1 Trebonia sp. | reverse complement strand
GGCGCGGCGTGCGGCAGCCGCCGGGCGAGCGCGTCCAGCTCGGGCACGACCGGGCCCATCCGCACCGAGTGGAACGCGTGCGAGACCCGCAGCGGCCGGACCCGCGCTCCCCGCAGCCGGAAGTCGAGCGCGACCGCGTCCACCGCGGCCGCGTCACCCGAGATCACCACCGAGGCCGGCCCGTTGACGGCGGCCACCGACACCCCGACGGCGTCGCCGATCGCCGCGGTGACCTCCTGCTCGCTGGCGCCGACGGCGCACATCGCGCCGCCCGGCGGCAGCGCCTGCATCAGCCGGGCCCGGCCCGCGACCAGGGTGCAGGCGTCCGCCAGGGACAGCACGCCCGCGGTGTAGGCGGCGGCGATCTCGCCGACCGAGTGACCCGCCACCGCGGCCGGACGCAGGCCGGCCGCCTTCAGCAGGGCGACCAGGGCGACCTGGAAGGCGAACAGCCCGGCCTGCGCGTACACCGTCTGGTGGGCCCGCTCGTCCGGCTTGCCGTCTCGGTTGGCGGGCCCGAGTACGACCTCGGCTACCGGCAGCCCGAGCTCGGCTTCGAGCAGTTCGCAGGCCTGGTCGAAAGCGGCGGCGAAGACCGGGCTGGCCGCGTGCAGGCCTGCGCCCATGCCCGCCCGCTGCGCGCCCTGGCCCGCGAACAGGAACCCGACCTGGCCGGCCGCGACTGGGGCGGCCGGGCCCGCGGTGACCCGCTCACCGGGCCGGCCGGCCGCCAGCGCGCGCAGTCCGGCCGCCAGCTCCGCGGTCCCGGTCCCGGTCACCACCGCGCGGTGCTCGAACACCGACCGCGTGGTAGCCAGCGACCAGGCTACGCCCGCGGGGTCGAGACCGGGCCGGGCGTCGGCCCAGTCCGCCAGCCGGCTGGCCTGCTCGGCCAGGCTCGGCCCCGACCGCGCGGATACCAGCCAGGCCAGGCCCGGACCGGACAGCGCGGGCGGCCGGGTGCCGTCCGGCTCGGTACCGTCCGGCTCGGTGCCGTCTGGCTCGGTGGCCGGCGCCGGCGGAGCTTCCGGGTCCCGCTCCGCGGCCGCCTGCTCGCCCGCGGGCCCCGGGCTCGGCGCCGCGGACAGCGCCGCCGCGGTCGCCTCTTCCAGGATGACGTGGGCGTTGGTGCCGCTGAGGCCGAAGGAGGAAACGCCGGCCCGGCGCGGCCGCCCCTCGGCGGCGGGCCAGGGCACCGGCTCGGTCAGCAGCCGCACCTGGCCGGACGACCAGTCGACGTGCGGGGACGGCTCGTCGGCGTGCAGCGTGCGCGGCAGCACCCCGTGACGCAGCGCCAGCACCATCTTGATCACCCCGGCGACGCCCGCCGCCGCCTGGGTGTGCCCGATGTTCGACTTCACCGAGCCCAGCCACAGCGGCCGGCCGTCGGGCCGGCCCTGCCCGTAGGCGGCCAGCAGCGCCTGGGCCTCGATCGGGTCGCCCAGCGCGGTGCCGGTGCCGTGAGCTTCCACCACGTCGACGTCGGCCGGGTCCAGCCGGGCACTGGCCAGCGCGGCCTGGATCACCCGCTGCTGAGACGGCCCGTTGGGGGCGGTGAGCCCGTTGCTGGCCCCGTCCTGGTTGACCGCGGAGCCCTTGACCAGGGCGAGGACGTCGTGCCCGTGCTTCACCGCGTCGCTCAGCCGCTCGACCACGAGCACGCCGACGCCCTCGCCCCACCCGGTCCCGTCAGCGCCGTCGCCGAACGCCTTGCACCGGCCGTCGGGGGACACGCCCCGCTGCCGGGAGAAGCCCACGAACAAGCCCGGGGTAGCGATGACCATGGCGCCGGCCGCCAGTGCGAGCGAGCACTCGCCCGCGCGCAGCGCCTGGCAGGCGAGGTGCAGGGCGACCAGCGAGGATGAGCAGGCGGTGTCGATCGTCACCGCGGGCCCCTCCAGGCCCAGCGTGAAGGCGACCCGTCCGGACAGCACGCTCGTGGCGACGCCGGTGAGCAGGTAGCCCTCCACGCCCTCGGCGTCCGGGCCGCCGGGCGGCCCCATCCCGTACCCCGACGAGTAGCCGCCGGCGAAGACGCCGGCCGGGGTGCCGTGCAGCGCTGCCGGGTCGATGCCCGCCTGCTCCAGCGCCTCCCAGGCGACCTCGAGCAGCAGCCGCTGCTGCGGGTCCATGGCCAGGGCCTCGCGGGGCGAGATGCCGAAGAACGCCGCGTCGAACTCCGCCGCGTCGTGCAGGAAGCCGCCGCGGCGGGTGTAGGAGGTGCCGGGGTGGCCGGGGTCGGGGTCGTAGAGCCCGGCGACGTCCCAGCCGCGGTCCTCCGGGAAGTCGGAGATGGCGTCGGTGCCGTCCGTCACCAGCTGCCACAGGTCCTGCGGGCTGCGCACGCCGCCCGGGAAGCGGCAGCCCAGGCCGACGATCGCGATCGGGCCCTCGTACTTCTCCTCGACCTCGCGCAGCCGCCTTCTGGTCTGGCGCAGGTTAGCCGTGACGAGCTTTAGGTAATCGCGAAGCTTATCTTCGTTAGCCATTCACCTTCGCCATTTCACGAACCGCTAAAAGCTCGTCATAAAAGGTCATCCCCCAGAGCCGTTTAGAGACTAACGAGCCGATAGCAAAGGGGGCAAGACCGCGTGACTTTAGTTGGCCGGCACTGTTCAACTGCGATTGATAAACAGTTGAACGGCTTTAAGAAGAGTTCGCCGCCTTGGCGAACTGGCTGTTGTAGAGGCCGTGGTAGAAGCCCTGGCGGGCCAGCAGGTCGTCGTGCGGGCCCTGCTCCACCACCGCGCCGCGGTCCATGACCACGATCGTGTCCGCGTCCCGGACGGTGGACAGCCGGTGCGCGATCACGAAGCTGGTCCGCCCGGACCGCAGCCGGGTCATCGCCCGCTGGATCAGGGCCTCCGTGCGGGTGTCAACGCTGCTGGTGGCCTCGTCGAGGATCAGGATGCCGGGGTCGGCGAGGAACGCGCGGGCGATGGTCAGCAGCTGGCGCTGCCCGGACGACAGGCCCGAGCCCTCGCCGTCGAGGACGGTGGCGTAGCCGTCGGGCAGGGTCGCGATGAAATCGTCCGCGCAGGCCGCCCGGGCCGCGGCCTCGATCTCCGCGTCGGCCGCCCCCGGCCGCCCGTAGCCGATGTTGTCCCGGATCGTCCCGCCGAAGAGCCAGGTGTCCTGGAGCACCATGCCGAAGCAGCGGCGGACGTCGGCCCGGCTGAGCGAGCGGTAGTCGACGCCGTCGAGCAGGATCTGACCGCTGCGGATCTCGTAGAACCGCACCAGCAGGTTGACGATCGTGGTCTTGCCCGCCCCGGTCGGCCCGACGATCGCCACCGTCTGCCCGGGCGCGACGTCCAGCGTGAGGTCCTCGATGAGCGGCGTCTGCGGCTCGTAGCGGAAGCAGACGTTGCGCAGCCGGACGCCGCGCGCGGACGGCCGTGTCCCCCGGGCCCCGCCGTCCGCGGCGGCGGACACCGGGCCCGTCTCCTCCGCCTCGTCGAGGAACTCGAAGACCCGCCGCGCCGACGCCAGTCCGGACTGCAGCTGGTTGAGCTGACCCGCGAACTGGGCGACCGGGGAAGTCACCTGCTGGGAGTACTGGATGAAGGCCTGCACGGCGCCCAGGGTGATCGACCCGGTCGCCACCCAGTAGCCGCCGACCACCGCGATGACCACGTAGTTGAGGTTCCCGACGAACACGATGACCGGCAGGATCACCCCGGACAGGAACTGCGCCCGGAAGCTGGCCCGCACTAGCCGCTCGTTCTCCCGGCGGAACTCCTCCTCCAGCGGCAGCTGCCGTCCGAACGCCTGCACCACGGCGTGCCCGCTGAAGCTTTCCTCCGCCAGCGCGGTCAGCCGGCCGGAGTGATCCCACTGCTCGTCGTACCTGACCTTGGACCGGCGGGCGATCAGGGCCGCCGCGGCCAGCGTGACCGGCACGGCGGCGAGCGCGAACAGCGCCAGCAGGGGGGACAGCCAGAACATGACGGCGACGACTCCGGCCGTGCTGAGCACCACCGTGGGCATCTGGGTCAGGACCTGGTGGAACGTCGTGTCGATGTTGTCTACGTCGTTGGCGGCGCGGCTGAGGATGTCCCCGTGCGGGTGCTGGTCGAAGTACCGCAGCGGCAACCGGGCCAGCTTGTCCTCGACGTCCTGCCGCAGCCGGCAGGCGGTCCGCTCGGAGATCCCGGCGATCAGGAATCCCTGCAGCCAGCCCAGGGCGGCGCTCAGCGCGTAGCTCACGGCGGTCAGGCCGAGTACGGCACCGAGCCGGGCCACGGCCACCCCGGCGTGCGGCGCGATACCCATCGCGGCGTAGATGTCGGCCAGCTGGCCCTCGCCGCGGGCGCGCAGCGCGGCGACGGCCTGGGCCCGCGTCGCGTCCGCG
>DASWUW010000604.1:0-2267 GCA_036406335.1 Trebonia sp. | reverse complement strand
GGTTCCTGCCGGCCGCCGTCGGGGACCTCCTGCTGGACTACCTGGTCTACGTCGTGCCGCTGCGGGAGGTCCTCCTCCGCCAGTCCGCCCCGCACGCCGTCGCCTCCCCGTACTTGTGGTGGAAGGACGGGAAGGTCTGGGCTGACAACCGGCTCACGCGGTGCATGGAGCAGGCGTGTGCACGGGCGAGCGTCCCCCGGCTGCACATCGCCAACTGGCGGCAGATGACGGTCAACATCGTCAAGACCAAGTTCGCCGCCGACGTCGGGTGCTTTGAGGTCGACGACAGGGCCGACGACGAGGATGCCGAGGAGATCGAGGCTGACATCCGGGCCATGACCCAGCAGCGGAACCACAGCACGCGGACGGTCAACCGGGCCTACGCAAACCAGCACAACGCCAACTTTGGCAACGTGTGGGACGGCCTTATCCGCCGGAACCTGCGCGCGTCGGCGCTGTGGCGGGACCTCTGGGGGCTGGACCAGCTGCTCGGGCCAGCGGGGAAGAGGCAGCGGGACGGCGGGGACGTTGGGGGTCCGCAGATGCTCAAGAAGATCGCTATGGGGGTGTACCGGCCGCGGAAGAGGTGGTCTGCCGCGGCTCTGCTGAAGGGCGCCAGGAAGCTCTACCGGGACGACGCGCTGCAGTGGAAGTCGGCGGCCCAGGAACAGGCTATGACTACTGTCATGTCATGGACCGAGCAGGTGGTGGTTGTCATGGCTACCGGCGAGGGGAAGAGCCTGCTGTTCATGCTGCCGTGCGTCCTCCCTGGCGCCGGGGTGACGATCCTGGTCCTGCCGCTCGTGTCCCTGCGCGGGGACCTCCTCCGCCGCGTCCGAGAGCTGGGGATCGACCACTTGGTGTGGGCGCCCAGCGAGCAGCGAGACGCGCCCTTGGTGTTTGTGACCGTCGAGGCCGCCTGTACGGAACAGTTCCGGGCCTACGCCCACCGGCTCGCGGCTGCGCAAGACCTCGGCCGTATCGTGTTTGACGAGGCCCACCTGACGGTGACGGCGTCTGACTACCGCCAGGCCATGGTCGACCTCGCCCTGATCCGCAGCGGCCGCACGCAGTTTGTCTACCTGACAGCCACGCTGCCACCGACAATGCAAGCCGTGTTTGAAGAGCAGAACAACCTGGTGAACCCCAAAGTGATCTGGGCATTGACGAACCGGCGGAACCTGTTCTACATGGTCCAGCGGGCCGCGGGGCCAGGGAGCCTGCTCGAGGACGGCGCGCGGAGGGCGCGGGACGCCCGGCAGGCGAGCGGGCTCTTCGACCACACCACGGACAAGATTATCCTCTACACCCGGGCAAGGGAGGAGGCCGCCGAGCTCGCCGAGCTGCTCCGCTGCCCGCTGTACACGGCCGTCGCTGGCACGGCTGAACGGAAGGAGGAGCTGCTCAGGACCTGGCTCGCCTGCCCCGACCAGCCGTACCTTGTCGCAACGTCCGCTCTCAGCGCCGGGTTCGACTATGCGCACGTCCGCCTGGTGATGCACGTGGGCGAGCCGCACTCCCTGGTCGACTTTGCGCAGGAGTCGGGCCGGGCCGGGCGGGATGGGAAGGAGGCGTACTCGGCCGTGCTCCTGCCGGCCTGGTGGCGGCCGCAACCCGCCGGCGTGGCCGAGCCAGCGCAGCAGGCGCTCTACCGCTACCTCCAAGGGCACGCGTGCCGCCGGGCCTGCCTGAGCGCCTACCTCGACCTCGAGTCCCAGCTCCGGCAGTGCGTCGACGGCGAGGACGTGGCGTGTGACGTGTGTAGCGGCGGCCCGACCGGGGCGGCCTTGCCAGCGCCGCCAGAGGCAGCGGCCCCGCTGTACACCGGGGGCGCGATCATCCGGCAGAAGCGGCGCGCGGCTTACCTCGAGCTCAGCCGGTACAAGGAAGACCTGCTCGCCGTCCGGGGGACGTGCCTGCTCTGCCGCGGGCTGGGCGAGCCGTGGGACCACGGGTTTACGGCGTGCCACCGCCGGTTCGACCTCTTCCAGGCCCGGGACCGGGTGAAGAGGCGGTGCGGCGGGGCTTGGATAGCAGCCTTCCAGGCGTGCTACTGGTGCTACAACCCGCAGTCCGTCTGTCCGCGGGCCGATCCCGCCAGCGGGTGCCAGAGCTGTGCCTATACCGACACTGTCCTGCCGCTCTGTTACGGCATCTTTCACGGAGGCGGCGCGGAGCCGTGGCTGTAGGAGCAGTTCCAGCAGACGTTCCAGGACGTCGACGACTTCCTCGCGTGGTGCGGCTAGGCAACAAGCTTTGGGGGAGGG
>DASWUW010000603.1:0-7800 GCA_036406335.1 Trebonia sp. | reverse complement strand
CCACTGAGATCCTGCTGCCCGCCCGCGGCCGGGTGCCGGCACCCGGGCCTCAGGTCACGGTGATCACGCCCGCTGCCTGGTCCCGCGGCGGGCTGAAAGTCGCCGACGCCTGGTCACCCGCCGACCCGTCGACCCCACACGGCAAGGCGGCGCTGCGGCACGTTCAGGCCGCCGCGAACCAGGTGCCCGGTGCGCGCGTAGGCGGATCCCCCGCCCAGGACGCCGACTTCATCACCGCCCTTTACGGCCGAAACCTCATCGTTATCATCGCCGCCATCGTGATCATCACGCTGATCCTGCTGACCCGTACCCTGCGGTCCCTCTGGCTGCCGGTCAAGGCCCTGCTGCTCAACCTCATCTCCCTCAGTGCCGCGTTCGGCATCCTTACCTTCGTCTGGCAGGAAGGACACGGCACCTCCGCCCTGTTCTCCAGCCCGCCGACCGGCGCTGTCACACTGTGGGTCCCGCTGGCGGTCTTCGCCCTGCTCTTCGGCCTGTCCATGGACTACGAGGTATTCATCCTGACCCGTATCAACGAGGAGTACGAGACTGCCGGCGACACCAACCAGGCCGTCATCCGCGGACTCAGCCAAACCGGCCGCCTCATCACCTCGGGCGCCCTCATCCTGTGCCTCGCCTTCATCGCCCTGGGCGGCGTACCCGTCACCGACGTCAAAATCCTCTCCACCGGCCTGGCCGCCGGAATCATCGTCGACGCCACCATCATCCGCGGCGTCCTGGCCCCAGCACTGGTCGCCCTGCTCGGCCGCTACAACTGGTGGCTCCCCGCGCCTGCTGCCAGGCTCCTGCGGATCGCGCCGCTCACACCCCGCACGCTCAGCACGTCAGGACAGACCCACTCGGCGTCACCATGACCAGGGCCGTGCGGCGGCCCGGCCAGCCTTCTGTCTAGCGGATCATTCAGTCCGGGTGCGGATATTCCGCTGCTCAAGTATCTTCTTTGCGGCTGGCTGCCTGGATCGCCAGCCAGACGGTGCCCGGGTTCAGCGGCATGTCCGCGTGAGTCACGCCGAACGGCGCCAGCGCATCGATGACCGGGTAGTCCCCGGAGTCGTAAGTCCAGCCGGACGGGGTCGTGTAGGGGAACTGCTCGGGGCGCAGCAGGTTGCGCAGCCGCAGCTCGGCCGGTCCGCTCCCGGCTCGCGGGCCAGCATGTCGGTCAGCCGCTCGACCAGGTACACGGCCTCGGTGATGCGGAACGAGCAGGAGTAGGCCACGCCGCCGGGCGCCTTGTTGGTGAAGACCCCGGTGACCTCGCAGTACGCCGCCTGCGTCTGGTAAGAGCCGGTGAAGATGTGAAAAAACCCGGCCGGGAACTTGGGCGGCTGCGCGACCGCGTTGAACGCGCCGCCCGGTCGTCATCGACGCGGCGATGGCGCAGACGTAGCCCGGGTAGACGGGGACCTTGGACCCGAAGCCGCCGCCCAGGTCGGGCGAGATCACCCGGATCTTGTGCTCCGGGATCTGGGTCAGCGCGGTATACAGGGTCCGGTGCGCGTGCGGGGCCTGGCTGGTCGACCACACCGTCAGCCGGCCCTCGACCGGGTCGTAGTCGGCGATCGCGCCGCAGGTCTCCAGCGGCGCGGGGTGGGGGCGCGGGTAGGTGAAGTCGCCGCTGACCACCACGTCGGCGGTGGCGAAGACCGCGTCGGTGGCCGCCGTGTCCCCGGTGTTCCAGTCGGAGATGTGGTTGCCGCCGGGCCGGTCGTCGCGGACTGCCGGCGCATCCGGGTGGAGCGCGGCGGAGGCGTCGACCAGCGGCGGCAGCGGCTCGTAGTCGACCGAGATCAGCTCGAGCGCGTCCCGGGCCGCGTACCGGTCGGCCGCCACCACGAACGCGATCTCCTGGCCTGGAAGCGCACCTTGTCGGTGGCCAGCACCGCCTGCACGTCCCGAACAGGGTGGCATCCAGGCCAGGCCGCGCTCGGCCAGGTCGGCCCCGGTGAGCACCTCCGCCACCAGCGGATGGGCCCGGGCGGTACTGGCGTCGACCGAGGTGATCTTCGCGTGCGCCAGCGGGCTGCGCAGGATCGCGCCGTGCAGCATGCCCGGCAGCACGATGCCGTCGACGTACCGGCCTGCCCCCGGATGAACCGCGCGTCCTCCTTGCGCGGCCGCGGCCCGTAAGCGTGGTTCAAGGGGTCATTATGGGTCAGATCACGTTCAGGTGCTGGTCGAGGAGGCTGCGGTCGCCGTCGAGGCCGTGACTCAGCGCGGCGGCGACGTCTTCGTGCGGGGTGCCCAGCGAGACCGCGCTGACCTTGTCCAGCTGCCGGTAGTGGTCCTCGCCGAGGTGGAGTTCCCGGGCCCGCAGGTACTCCTGCAGGTGGGCCGGGGTACGGGGGCCGACGATGGGGATCATCGCGGTCCGGGCGCGGGCGGCGCGGCGGCGCAGCCAGGCCAGTGAGACCTGGACCGGGCTGGTCTCGAGCTCGGCGGCGATGGCGAGGACGGCGTCCAGGACGGCGGCCCGCGTCCCGGAGGGCTCGGCGGGGGCCCCGCGCGCGCTGAGGCGGCCCGGTTCGCCGCGGCGGTACTTCCCGGTCAGCAGTCCTCCGGCGAGCGGGGAGTACATCACGACGCCCAGCCCGTGGGCCTCGGCCATCGGGAGCAGCTCGCGCTCCGCGGAGCGCTCCGCCAGGCTGTACTCGGTCTGGAGGCCGGCCAGGGGCGCGAGCCCGGCCAGCTCGGCCCGGGTGGCCGCGCCCGCGATCCGCCAGGCCGGGAAGTTCGACAGTCCCCCGTACCGGATCTTGCCCGCCCGGGTCAGGTCGGCGAACCCGGCCAGGATTTCCGCCACCGGGGTGACCCCGTCGGGGAAGTGGGGCATGAAGACGTCCACGTAGTCCGTGTTCAGCCGGCGCAGGCTCTCTTCCAGCGACCGGATCATGGTCTTGCGGCTGTTCCCGGTCGTTCCCGGCCTGACGTCGGGCTGCCGGGTACCGCTGTACTTGGTGATGACCACGAGGTCGTCCCGCCGCCGGCCGAGGAGCTTGCCGAGGACGGTCTCGGCTTCGCCGCCCTGGTAGATGTTGGAGACGTCGAAGGTGGTGCCCCCGGCGGCGACGAACGCCGCGAAGATCGCCTGCGATCCCTCGAGGCCGGCGCTGGTGGCGGCCGAGCCGAAGTTCGCCGCGCCGAGCACGTACTCGGAGACCCGGAGCCCGGTCCGGCCGAAGGTCTGGTAGCGCATCTGCGGTCTCCCGGGAGCTGGATGAGAGGTACGATGCTGAACGGTACCATCTAAAACGAATGGTCGTTCTCTTAAATGCCCAAGGTCAGCCAGCAGCACCTTGACGGCCGGCGCCAGCAGATCGTGGATGCCGCCCGCGCCCGGTTCGCCAGCCACGGCTTCGCCCGGACCTCCATGACCGACCTCGTGGCCGCGTCCGGTCTCTCCACCGGAGCCATCTACCGGTACTTCGCCAGCAAGGACGAGATCGTCACGGCCATCTGCGAGCAGGCCGGCGATGCCTTCCCGGCCGAACTCACAGCCGAGGCGGTCCACGGCTTCCTAGAGCACGTGCGCACCCTGGCCCGGGAGCACGATCATGCCCGGCTCGTCGCCCAGGTCTACGCCGAGGCGGCGATCTCGCCCCCGCTGGCCGCCATCGTCCAGCGGCAGCTCTCAGCCCACCGGGACGCGGTCGCCGGCCTGCTCGCGGGCCGGCCCCAAGCCGACGCCGCGCGTATCGCCGAGGCGTTCGTGGCCGTGTGCGGCGGCTACAGCCAGCAGCTCGCCGTGCGCGGCGACCTCGACCCGGCGCCCTTCACCGCCGCGCTGATGGCGGTCATCGCGGGATAACCCGCCTAGTCTTAATCCGCTCCCGCTACGACGACTTCCGGCTGCCGGTGAGCCTGCGGATGACCACGGTGATCGCGGCGGCGGCGCCCGCCAGGGCGGCGAAGGGGGCGATCCGCTTCAGGACCGGGACCACGACGAACGTGAAGGCGTTCAGCGACTCTTCCTGCTTGACCGCCGGCGCCGCCTGGACGACGGGTGCGGGCGCGGGCGCGGCTTCCGTTGTTCCGGCGGCCACGGGGGAGTCGCCGGCCGTCCCGGTGCTGGTGACCGTCCCGGTACCCGCGGCGGTCGCGGCTTCCTCGGGCGCCGTGATGTCGGCGGTGATCAGCGCCTCCAGGTTCGTCGCGAACTGCGCGATGAGCTTGCCGCTCACCTCCGGCAGCAGCGAGCGGCCGAACTGGGCCGGGCGGCCGGTCACGTTCAGCGCGGTGTGAATGGTCACCAGCGTGCTGCCGTCGGCGTCGCCGGGCTTCAGCACGGCCTGCACGTTGGCCGAGGCGGTGCCCGCGCCCCGGGTTTCCTTGCCCGAGGCGTCCAGCGTGATCGTGTGGCTGGCCTGATCTTTCCCGATGAACTTGGCCGTGCCCTTGTAGGTCAGGGACAGCGGGCCCAGCTTGACCTTCACCTGGCCCGCGACCACGTCGTCCTCGACCGAGGTAACGCTGGCCCCGGGCATGCACGGGGCGATCCGCTCCACGTCCAGCAGGACATCCCAGGCCTGCTCGGGCGGTACCGGGACGGTGAACGAGTTGTCGAGCTCAATGGCCATACGGATCCGCTTTCTCGCTGGTTTCAGTTCCTGGGCCGATTCTATGCGCCGCCCGCCCGCCGACCTGCCGTGCCGTCCGCCGCCGTCTGGGCGGGGGAGCGGCCGGCACCCGCGGGAGGGCCCGGCTTATCATCGGAAGTTATCAGGGGGTTGGCCTATTAGCGGCAGAAGTCACAATGTGACTTCTGCCAAAGGCGTTAACAGGCTTCTACCTTGGAGTATGCCGCAAATCGACGGCCCGCGAATTGGCGCTTCACCTGCTGGAAATGGGCGAAGTGCAAGGTGTAGGTTTCGCGGGGTAAGCAGGCAGCAGCGGAGGCTAAATGAGCATTCTGGGCACGCGGGTGATCCGTACGGAGGATCCGCGGCTTCTCACTTCGGGCGGCGTCTACGTCGACGATCTGCGCGAACCCGACCTGACCGGGGCGGTCCGGGCCACGTTCGTGCGCTCGGTTGTCGCGCACGCCCTGATCACCGGTATCGACACGTCGGCGGCGCTGACGGCACCCGGGGTGGTCGCGGTGCTGACCGCGGCGGACATGACCGACCTGCCGGTGCCGCCGCCCCCTGAGCCGCTTCCGGAGGGCGCGCCGCCCCCCGAGGGTCCCGCTCCGATGGGCGGGGTCTGGCAGGAGCCGCTGCTGGCGACCGACCGGGTGCGCTTCGTGGGCGAGCCGGTGGCGCTGGTGCTGACCGACAGCACCTACGGCGGAGAAGACGCCGCCGAGCTGGTCAGCGTCGACTACGAGCAACTGCCGGCCGTGCCGTCGATCGAGGCCGCCCTGGCGGACGAGTCGCTGCTGTTCCCCGACGCGGGCACGAACGTGTGCGTGCGGGGCGGGCGCCCCATCGGGGACGACTCGATCTTCGCCGGGTGCGAGGTCATCGTCGAGGGCGACGTGGTCAACCAGCGGGTCGCCGCGCTGCCGATGGAGGGCCGGGCCACCGCGGCGGTGTTCAAGAACGGGAAGCTCACCGTCTGGACATCGACCCAGAACGCCCAGCTGGCCCGTCTCATCTTCACCGCGATCGGGCTGCCGCCGGAGGCGATCCGGGTGGTCGCTCCCGATGTCGGCGGCGGGTTCGGCGCCAAGATCGGCGTCGACCGGGAGCAGATCGTCATCGCCTGGGCGGCCAAGCACACCGGCCGCCCGGTCCGCTGGGCCGAAACCCGCAACGAGAACCTGATGGCGATGACCCAGGGCCGGGCCCAGCGGCACCACGTCAAGCTCGGCGGCGACCGCGAGGGCCACATCAAGGCCTACCGGCTTGACGTGGTGCAGGACTCCGGGGCTTACTCGCGCATGGGCGGCTTCCTGCCCATGCTCACCAACCTGATGGCCCCCGGCGTGTACGACATCCCGGCGGTGGAGGCCGACTACAAGGCCGTCGTCACCAACGGGACGCCGGTCGCCGCCTACCGCGGTGCCGGCCGGCCGGAGGCCGCGGCGACCATCGAGCGGGTGGTCGACTGGTACGCCGCCGAGGCGGGCGTCGACCCGGTGACCGTGCGGAAGCTGAACTTCATCAAGAAGGAGCAGTTCCCGTTTGTCACCAAGACCGGTGCGCCTTACGACACCGGCGACTACGAGAGCGCGCTGGACAAGGTCCTCGAGGCCGCGGGCTACGACGAGCTGCGGGCCGAGCAGCGGCGCCGTATCGAGGCGGGCGGCCCCCGGCTGCTCGGCATCGGCCTGGCCTCCTACGTGGAGATCACCGCGGCTGACGGCGGGGCGGGCGAGACGGCCAAGGTCGAGGTGCACGACGACGGCACCGCGACCGTCTACACCGGTTCCTCCTCGCACGGCCAGGGCCACCACACCGCCTACGCGATGCTGGTGACCGAGGAGCTCGGCATCCCGATGGACAAGATCGAGGTCATCCACGGCGACACCGACCTGATCCCGGAGGGCGTGGGCACCTATGCCTCCCGCTCGCTCCAGCTGGGCGGCTCCGCCGTGCAGAAGGCGGCGATCGAGGTCAAGGACGAGGCGGTCAAGCGGGCGGCCGAGCTGTTCGAGGCAGCCGAGTCCGACATCGTGCTCGACACCGAGACCGGCAGCTGGCACATCGCCGGCGACCCGGACAAGTCGCTGTCCTGGGGCGAGGTGGCCGCGGCGGGCGACGACGGCCTGATCGTGGCCAACGTGCGGTTCACCGCCGACCGCCCGACGTTCCCCTTCGGCTCCCAGCTGTCGCTAGTGGAGGTCGACGTGGAGACCGGCAAGGTCACGCTGCTGCGGCACGTCACCGCGGACGACGCCGGGCCGGTCCTCAACCCGATCCTGCTGGACGGCCAGCGGCACGGCGGCATCGCCCAGGGCGCCGCGCAGGCGCTGGTGGAGGAAATCCTGTACGACGACGACGGCAACCCGCTGACCGCCACGCTGATCGACTACGGCGCGATCACCGCGGCCGAGCTGCCCAGCTTCGAGCTGCTCACCAGCGAGACCCCGACCCCGGTGAACCCGCTCGGGGTAAAGGGCATCGGCGAGGCCGGCACCATCGGCGCCACCCCGGCCGTGCACAACGCGGTGATCGACGCCGTCGCTCACCTCGGTGTCCGGCACATCGACATGCCGATGACCCCCGAACGGGTATGGACCGCGATCCAGAAGGCGAGTTCAAAGTGAAGGTCGAACTGACCGTCAACGGCAAGGACATCACCGCCGACGTCGAGGACCGCACGCTGCTGGTGCACTTCCTCCGCGACGTCGCGGACCTGACCGCCACCAACATCGGCTGCGACACCACGTCCTGCGGCGCCTGCACGGTGCTGCTGGACGGCGAGTCGGTCAAGTCCTGCACCGTGCTCGCCGCCCAGGCGGACGGGCGCGCCGTGACCACCCTGGAGGGGCTGGCCGGGGACTCGGGCGAGATGCACCCGGTTCAGCAGGCGTTTCACACCGAGCACGGCCTGCAGTGCGGGTACTGCACTCCCGGCATGGTGATGGCGATCGTGTCCCTGCTCAAGGAGAACCCGGCGCCGACCGAGGCCGACATCCGGACCGGGCTCGAGGGAAACATCTGCCGGTGCACCGGCTACCACAACATCGTGCAGGCGGCGCTGACCGCTGCGGAGGCATCCAAGTGATCCCCCCTTCGTTCACCTACGCCCGCGCGACCACCGTGGACGAGGCCATCGCCCTGGCGGCCGAGCACGGTGAAGATGCCAAGTTCCTGGCCGGCGGGCAGTCACTGCTGC
>DASWUW010000602.1:0-3464 GCA_036406335.1 Trebonia sp. | reverse complement strand
ATTACACGGTCACCGCGGTATACGCCGGGCTCGACGCCGAAGAGTCGGTGCGCCGGGCCGCGGCCACGTATCGCCGCGATGAGGACGAGTACCGGCCGGGCCACGGTTACGGGGGGCGGTACCTGCCGCCGGACGCGATCCGGGCCCTGTCCGGGCCAGCCGCCTCGGCCGCCCGGGACAGCATCCGCTGGGTCTCCGGGGCTGATTCGGCCAGCGTGACGGCGGGCTCGACCCGGCGCGGCGGGCTGCCGGGCGGGGCCGTGGCCGCCATGATCGACGCCTACCGGCGCGGCCAGCTGAGCCTGGAGGGACTGGGCCTGGAGTTCCGGGTCCGCCGCTGGCCGGCGGTCCCGCCCGTCTGCCCGCCCGCCCTGGAACCAGCCGCCCCGGCCGTCGATGACCTGGAGCCTTACCTGCTGGGCTCTTTCGACGACGTGGTGCTCGCCTACGACCTCGGCAAGCTCACCGACGACGAGTACGAGTTCCTGGCCGAAGCGGCCAGCGTCGCGGTCCCCGAACCGGGCTGACGTCCGGAGGCCCGCCCGGGTGCGGTCACTTCTCGTGCGTGTCGACGGCCAGGTCAGCACCGTCGGTCTGCTCGAGCAGGCGCAGCTCCTGATCGCTGAGGCCGTCAGCGGCCGGCTCGCTGCTCCCCCGGCCGGCGAGCACCCATACCAGCGCTCCCGCGGCCAGGCAGATCACGGCGGCGACCCAGAAGATCGTGACGTAGCCCGATGAGGTGGGCTGGCCGGTCAGCCGTGACTCGTGGCTGCCCAGGATGGAAGCGGCGATCGCGCTGCCCAGGGAGAAGCCGGCGTAGCGGACGACCTGGTAGAAGCCCATCGCACTGCCGGTCTCGGTCTGGGGCACGGCTCGCACGATCAGGCCGGGGATCGCGGCGAAGGTGATGCCGAGGCCGATGCCGAGCAGGCCCATCATCACGAACGCCTGCCACAGCGAGGCATGCCCCAGGGCGAAGAAGGCGCTCCCCGCGGCGACCACGGCGCAGCCCGCCGTGAGCAGGGTGCGGATCTCGAAGTGACGCAGAAGCGCGGGCAGCAACCGGGAGCCGGCCAGCATGAACACCGACAACGGGATCAGGATGAGGCCGGCGACCACCACCGAGGCGGAGAAACCGTAGCCGCCCGAACGGGGCAGCTGGGCGAACTCAGTCACCCCGGTGAGTGCCATGTACATCGCGACGCCGAGGACTGCGGCGCTGGCGTCCCCGGCGAGCACGCCGGGGTGACGTAGCAGCCGCAGCTCGACCAGCGGAGACGACGTCCGCAGCTGCTGCCTGACCCAGACGACGAGCAGGACGACGCCGGCGGCTAGCAGCCCCAGGAAGGCGGCCGAGCCCCACCCCCAGCTGGCGCCCTCGGCCACCGCCAGCAGGATCGCGACCAGGACGGCGGTCAGGAGGATCGCCCCCAGCGCGTCGAAGCTGGCGGTCCCGGCACTGGCCTTGGCCGGCACTACGAGGACGAGGCAGGCCAGCGTGACCGTGCCGATCGCGGCACCGAACCAGTAGGCGCCGGACAGGCCGGCGCTGTCGGCGATCAGGCCGCTGACCGGGTAGCCCGCACCAACGCCGGCCGCGGCCGAGACCGACAGCATCGCGATCATCGGGGTGACCTTCTCCCGGGGCAGCTCGTCCCGCGCGATCGCCATCGTCAGCGGCACCAGGCCAAGGCCTGCCCCTTGCAGGGCGCGCCCGATCACCAGCACCAGGAGACTGGGCGCCAGCGCGGCCAGCACGCAGCCGGCCGTGACTGCGAGGACACCGCCGATGATGACCGCCCGCCGGCGCGGGCCGTCTCCGAGCCGGCCCATCACCGGCGCACTTACCGCCCCGCTGAGCAGGCCAACGGTCAGCGACCACTGCGCCTGGCTGAGCGAGACGTGGAAACTCGCCGCGATGGTCGGGATCAGGGGCGCCCCCAGCGAGCTGACCACGCTGGTCACCAGCGTGGTCAGCACGAGCACAGGCGCCAGGGTCGCCAGCGCCCGATCGGATCTCAACCTGGCCCTCCTCTTGATGAAGCCTGAGCAGCGGCTCCAGCACCGCGCACCGCAGCCCGGCATCGTCGAGGGGACCTCGCCGAGCAGTCCGCCGCCCCGCCGGCCGTGTCCATAGGTTATTTATATAATATGAGAATGCATGTGCTGAGGCTCAGACCGTGGCCGGGTAACCCAGGCTGAGGACCACGGGAACCGCGCCGAACGGCCGGCGGAAGCGCGCGCCGGGCCAGTCGGGGGCGCCGGGATCGTCGATGCGCGGCCAGTGCATCTTCTGGTGCCCGGCGGTAAGGCCGGCCACCGAGTAGGGGAATTCCATCGGGGACACGCCGTGCCGCTTGAGCAGGGCGCCCCAGCGAAACGCGGCGAACGCGGCGGCGAGCTCGCGGACGGACAGCTGGCGGCGGGCCGTGAGGTCGATGTCGTAGACCGCGGCGGCCAGTCCGATAAGGTCGACGGCGCACTGGGCCAGGGCAGCGGTCTTCGTGAGGTAGGAGGTGCCGTCGGCGTTGACCGTTCCGAGTTTCTCGCCCTGGACGGGCGAGTAGCGGGGGTCAGCCTGGCACTGCATCCAGTCGGCGGCCGCCAGCAGCTTCCAGCTGCCGCCGGTGGTCGCGGCGACGTCCCGGTGCAGCTGCTCGACCCGGCTCAGAGGTCCTTTGGCGGTGGCGAACAGCGCCGTCCTGACCGCCTGCGGCAGCTGCGCCTGGTAGCGGGCGGCGACGGGTACCGGGGTGACCTGCGCGGTCCTGACGACACGGGCCGTTGCGGCGGGCGTGGCCGTCGGGACCGTGTCGTACTGATAGAGGTTGTAGAGCTTCATCAGGGCGATGAGGTTCGCGCCGTAGCTCGGATCGGTGGCGTAGACGCCGGTCAGGTCGTTGGCGAACGCGTCCGGGGACGCGCGGTCGGCCATCGCCCGGGCGTAGTAGCCGCTGGTGGCGAGCAGCTTCGCGTGGTCGGCGATCGACTCGGTGTCGTTGTGGTAGACGGCGAACTGTGCGTCGACGGTAACCCAGCTGCCGTCTTGGTACTCCTGGGTCGGCAGGGTGACGCTTCCGGCGGGCCCGATGCCCTTGACGCCGAATAGGTTGTGGTACCGGGCGGCCAGACCGCTCTGGCCCCACGCGGACTCTTCGATCGCCTGGGCGATCGTCACCGATGCGGGTATGCCGTAGCGCTGCCGGGCGGCGGCGGTGCCGGGCGCGACCAGGCTGATGAACGCTTGCTGGTCTCGCGTCGCCGGCGTGGCGTACCGCTTCGGTGACCGGCTGGCTGACAACGGCGGCGGCGCGGGCTTAACGTTCACGGGCGCGGGCGCGGACTTGGGCTCCCGCGAGTTGGTCGCGGCCGGCTCGCCGAGGAGCTGGCCGGTGGCGAGGACGCCGGGCACGGCCGCCTTCCCCGGCGCGCCGGTGCTCCGGCTCCCCCTAGCGGGTCCGGCG
>DASWUW010000601.1:0-8882 GCA_036406335.1 Trebonia sp. | reverse complement strand
TAGGCGGAAAAACGAATACTGCCGAGATAAGCCAGATTCCTGATCGTGATCTCCCGATAGCGCGTGCTGACCGCCCCCTGCTTGCGGAGGTCCTTCAGCACCCGCTCGGCCGTGGAGACCGCGACCCCGGCCAGTTCCCCCAGATCGCCCTGGGTAATAGGAATCCGGATCAGCCCCTCGGCATCGGGCTCGGCGTACATCTGGCCCAGTTCGTACAGCACCTGGGCCAGGCGCTCCCGGGCGTCCCAGACGCGGTCCGCGGCCCGCCGCTCAGTCGAGGAGCGCAGCTTGGCCAGCACGTACCGGGTGATCGTGAGCTGGACCGCGGGCGACTCGGCGGTGCAGGCGAGAAAGGCGGCGCCGCCGATCCGCAGCGCGGTGACCGGGCCGGCCGCGCGGGCCGTGGCTACCCGCGGATTGTCGTCGAGCAGGGCGAACTCCCCGAGGAGGTCCCCGCGGGAGCGGATGGCGATGGTCGCCTCCGCGCCGCTCTCGGCGGCGACGATAATCTTGACCAGGCCGCCGGTCAGCACGTAGACGAGGTCACCCGATTCGCCCTGGACCAGTAGGATCTGGTCGTCCTCGAAGCGGCAGGGCGTGCCCGCGGCGAACAGCTTGGCCCGCTCCGCATCCGGGAGCCGGCCGATAAAGCTGCCCTCGGGCCACTCGTCGCGGCCAGGAGAGCTCACGGCTGGACGCCAGGCCTGGGCCCGGGCATGGGCCCGGGAAGCGGCCGGGGAAGAAAGCGAAGAAGGCACACTATCGATTTTGCCAGATCTCATGCGTCAATAACGGGATCTGGCGCATCACGTCCCCAGAATCGGCTATTACGCTATCCGTGGGAGCGTGGGGAAAAAAATGCGAGACGCTGGGGCGGCGGCCGAGCCCGGGGACTGGCGTGCCGCGGGTGCCGGCGCGAATGCGGGGGCGGAGCCTTCGCTGCGGCGGCCGTCCGGCCGCACGCTGCGGATGGGATTCGTCCTCGACGTCGAGGGATACGGGACACGCCCGGTACCGGACCGGGACGGCGTGCAGCAGCGGCTGCGCCAGCTCGTGGTCGCGATGCTGGCCGAGTGCGGGCTGAAGCTCGACTCAGCGGGCGCCGACCACCAGTGGACCGGAGACGGGATCAACGCGATCCTGCCCGGCAACATCGACCCCACCGTGGTGCTTACCGTGCTGATCCGGTCGCTGGCGGCCGGCCTGCGGGAGGACAACGCGCGCCATCCCGACCGGATCCGGCTGCGGATGGCCGTCGGCGTGGGGCTGACCGAGCGGAGCGTGGCCGGATTCGGCGGGCCGGTCATCGTCGACATCAACCGGCTGGTGGACAGCGCGGTGCTGCGCTCCGCGCTCGCCGACGAGCCGAACGCCGACCTCGCCGTCGCCGTATCCGACCAGGCGCACGCGCTGATCATCCAGCCCGGTTACCCGGGCATCCCCGGCAGCCAGTTCACCCGGGTGAACGCCGTGGTCAAAGAGTTCTCCGCCGCCGCCTGGATCTGGGTATCGACCCGGCAGTGGAGCGAGCCCCCGTACCTCCCGCCCGTCCCCGCGGATCCCCGGGAGGCGGGCCGGTACCGGGTGGTCGCGCGGCTCGGCACCGGGCAGGCCGGCCGGGTGTACCTCGCGACCGGGGGCGATCCTCTCTGGGCGGCACTCAAGGTATTCGACGCGCGGCTGGTGACCGACCCGGACGTGCGCCGCCGCCTGTCTGTCGGCGCCCTCGCGGCCAGCGTGGTGCGTGAGCCGCACCTCGCGCCGGTGGTCGACTACGGCGACCACCAGGGTCATCCCTGGGTGGCCAGCACCCTGGTGCGCGGGCCCTCGCTGGCCGCCGCGGTCACCGAGACGGGACCGCTGCCCGCGGCCGCCGCCGGCTGGATCGCCCTCGGCCTGTCCCGCGCGCTGGGCGCGCTGCACGAGGCCGGCCTCACCCATCACGCCGTGTCGCCGCAGAACGTCCTGCTCGATGCGTCCAGGCCGATGCTCACCGACTTCGGGGTCAGCCGGGCCGCCCTGGTCTCCGGTCCCGGAACCGCCGCGGAGGACCTGCTCATGCTGGGGGCCGCGACGTTCTACGCCGCGACCGGCCGCTCCCCGTGGGGCGACCGCCTGGGCGACGCGGCGCCGGCCGTTCCGGCCGTTCCCTCCGGGCCGGCTGACCTGGACGGCTGCCCGCCCTGGCTGCTGCCCGTGGTCCGCGCCTGCCTGGACCCCGATCCGGCGGCCCGCCCGTCCCCCGGCGACCTGCGCACCTGGATAACCGGCGAGATCGGCCAGCCGCCGCGGTCCTGGCTGCCCGACCCGGTCGCCGCCCGGCTCGCCGATTACCAGGAACTGCCGCCGTCCCGCGGGCGCTTCCGCTGGCCCCGCGGCCGCGAGTAGCGCGGGCGCCAGACCGGGCGGCCGGCGCGGGCGGCCGTCCGGCGGGCGGCCGGTCGGTAGGCTTGGACCATGCTTAGCGCGGAGCTGACCGACTCGCTCTTTCCCGCCGACCTGCCGTCTGCCTCCGACTGGGAGGCCCGGTACCCGGCGCGCGCGCTGCCCGCCGGGGCGGAGGTGACCCGGTTCGCGCCGTCACCGACCGGCTGGCTGCACATCGGCGGGATCTTCACCGCGAGCGTCAACCTCGACATCGCCCGCAACAGCGGCGGCCGCTACCTGCTGCGAGTGGAAGACACCGACCAGGCGCGGTTCGAGGAAGGGGCGCTGGCGCAGTTTGAGGCGGGGTTCGGCTACTTCGGCATCGCGGCCGACGAATCGGACGGGGCCGGCGGCGGCTACGGTCCTTATACGCAGTCGGCCCGGGCGGCGGTCTACCAGTCCTACGTGCGCGAGCTGATGCGGCAGGGCCGGGCCTACCCGTGTTTCGAGAGCCCCGAGCAGGCGCAGGAACGCACGACCCGGCAGAAGACGGTCGGCGCCCTTCCCGGCTACTACGGCGAGTGGGCCACCTGGCGGGACGCGCCGGAAGAGCAGGTACGGGCCCGGCTGGAGGCCGGCGACCCCTACGTGGTCCGGTTCCGCTCCCCCGGCCTCGGCGGGCAGCGGGTCAGCTTCACCGACGTGATCCGCGGCGTGATCAGCGCGGACGACAACCGCAACGACGTGGTGATCCTCAAGCGCAGCAACGCCGAGCCCAGGCTGCCCACGTACCACTTCGCGCACGCGGTGGACGACCATCTCATGCGGGTGACGCTGGTGATCCGGGGCGAGGAGTGGATCTCCTCGGTGCCGCTGCACCACCAGCTCTTCGACGCGCTCGGCTTCCCCCGGATCCCCTACGCCCACGTGGCCCCGCTGATGAAGCAGGACGGCAGCAGCCGCCGCAAGCTCTCCAAGCGGCGCGACCCGGAAGCCAGCGTGGGCTACTACATCGAGCAGGGCTTCCCCGCCGAGGCGGTGCTGTACTACCTGCGCGGGCTGGCCAACGGGCGGCTGGCCGAGCTCCCGCTGCCGCAGGCGCTGGCCGAGCCGCTGCGGCTGACCGAGTTCGGCGTGGCCGGGCCGCTGCTGGACATGCCCAAACTGGATGACGTCAGCGCCGACTACGTGGCCGGCCTGCCCAGCGCCGACGTCTGCGACCGGATACTGGCCTGGGCGCAGGAGTACGACAAGGACCTCGCGTCGGTGCTGGCCGGCCAGCACGACCTGGCGCTGCGCGCCCTGGACGTGGAACGGGTGGAGACCCCCAAGCCGCGCAAGGACCTGCGCAAGTGGGCCGACTTCCGCCCGGTGTACGGCTTCTTCTTCACTGAGCTCTTCGAGCCGGTCACCGACCCGGCCGACGAGCGCTTCAACGGGCTCGACCCGGACCTGGTGCGGGCGATGGCGTCCGGTTTCGCGGCCGGCTACGCCGAGCCGGGGCCCGAGGTGACCTGGTTCGACCAGATCAGGAACCAGGCGGGCGCGCTCGGCTTCGCGCTGCGGCAGAAAGACTACAAGAAGGACCCGGAAGCCTTCCCCGGCTCGATCGCCGATGCCGCCGCGGTCATCCGGGTGCTGGTCACCGGCTCACGCCAGTCCCCCGACCTGGAGCAGGTCGCCGCCGCGCTCGGGCGCGACGAGGTACTGCGCCGGGTAGGCGCGCTTTCCGGACGCACGGAATAGCAGAACGGCGGGGCGTGTTCCCTGACTGGTCCCGCCCGGACCGTCGGCGCGGCGACCCAGGCACCCACCGCTGCAAGGCACGATAGATAACGCCATGACGACGCTTACCGACCTGCTCCCGCCTCCCTCGGAAACCCCGCCGGACCCGGACGCCATTTTCAGTGCCTTCGCCGGCTGGGCGAAGGACAGCGGCCTCACCCTCTACCCGCACCAGGAAGAGGCGATTCTCGAGGTCGTCATGGGGTCGAACGTGATCCTGTCCACCCCCACCGGCTCGGGCAAGTCCCTGGTCGCCACCGGCGCGCACTTCACCGCCCTGGCCAACGGCCAGCGGAGCTACTACACGGCGCCGATCAAGGCGCTGGTGAGCGAGAAGTTCTTCGCCCTGATCGACGTCTTCGGGGCGGCTAACGTCGGGATGATGACCGGGGACGCCTCGGTCAACCCGCGGGCCCCGATCATCTGCTGTACCGCGGAGATCCTGGCCTCGATCGCGCTGCGAGACGGTCCCGACGCCGACGTCGGCCAGGTCGTGATGGACGAGTTCCACTACTACGCCGATCCCGACCGGGGCTGGGCCTGGCAGGTGCCGCTCATCGAGCTGCCCAAGGCGCAGTTCGTGCTCATGTCGGCCACCCTGGGCGACGTCACCCGCTTCCAGGAAGACCTGACCCGGCGGACCGGCTGGCCCACCGCCGTGGTCAAGAACGCGGTGCGGCCGGTCCCGCTGGTCTTCTCCTTCAGCTTCGAGCCGCTGCACGAGATGCTGAGCGAGCTGCTCACCACTAACCAGGCGCCGGTCTACGTGGTGCACTTCACCCAGGCGGCCGCGCTCGAGCAGGCCCAGGCGCTCATGTCTACCAACATGTGCACCCGGGAGGAGAAGGAGGCGATCGCGGAGCTGATCGGCGGCTTCCGGTTCGCCTCGGGCTTTGGCAAGACCCTGTCCCGGCTGGTCCGGCACGGTATCGGCGTGCACCACGCGGGCATGCTGCCCAAGTACCGCCGGCTGGTGGAGACCATGGCCCAGGCCGGGCTGCTCAAGGTCATCTGCGGCACCGACACCCTCGGGGTCGGCATCAACGTGCCGATCCGCACCGTCGTGTTCACCTCCCTGTCCAAGTACGACGGCAAGAAGACCCGGCTGCTGCAGGCGCGCGAGTTCCACCAGATCGCCGGCCGCGCCGGGCGGGCGGGTTACGACACCGCGGGACGGGTCGTGGTCCAGGCCCCCGAGCACGTCATCGAGAACGAGAAGTCCTTCGCCAAGATCCTGGCCAAGACCGGCGGCGACACCGCGCTGGCCCGGCGCCGGCAGGTCAAGAAGAAGCCGCCCGAGGGGAGCATCTCCTGGGGCAAGCCCACCTTCGAGCGGCTCGTCGAGTCCGAGCCCGAGCCGCTGACCTCTTCGTTCACCGTCACCCACGCGATGGTGCTGAACGTCATCGACCGGCCCGGCAACGCCTACGCGGCGCTGAAGCACCTGCTGCGGGACAACCACGAGGACCGGGCCAAGCAGCGCAAGCACATTCACCGGGCGATCGAGATCTACCGGGCCCTGCTGGCCGGCGGCGTGGTCGAGCGGCTGGCTGAGCCGGATGAGAAGGGCCGGTACGTTCGGCTGACGGTTGATCTGCAGTATGACTTCGCGCTCAACCAGCCGCTGTCCCCCTTCGCGCTGGCCGCCATCGAGCTGCTGGACCAGGCGAGCGAAAGTTACGCCCTCGACGTGCTGTCGGTCATCGAGTCCACCCTCGACGACCCGCGGCAGATCCTGTCCGCCCAGCGGTTCCGGGCCCGCGGCGAGGCCGTCGCGGCCATGAAGGCCGACGGCCTCGAGTACGACCAGCGGATGGAGCTGCTCGAGGAGGTCACCTGGCCCAAGCCGCTGGAAGACGTCCTCGATGCCGGCTACGAGATCTACCGCCAGGGACATCCCTGGGTCGGCGATTACCAGGTCTCCCCCAAGTCCGTGGTCCGCGACCTGTTCGAGCGGGCCATGACGTTCGCCGAGTACGTCCAGTTCTACTCGCTGTCCCGGTCCGAAGGGGTAGTGCTGCGCTACCTGGCCGACGCCTACAAAGCGCTGCGGCAGACCGTCCCCGACGACGCCAAGACGGAAGAGCTCACCGACCTGATCGAGTGGCTGGGCGAGCTGATCCGCCAGGTCGACTCCTCGCTGGTCGACGAGTGGGAGAAGCTCACCAGCCCGGACGAGGAAACCGCGGCCCTGGCGGCGCCCCCGAGGACGCTGACCAGCAACACCCGGGCCTTCCGGATCCTGGTGCGGAACGCGCTGTTCCGCCGGGTCACCCTGGCTGCCCTGGGCAAGTACGCCGAGCTGGGCGAGCTGGACGCAGCCAGCGGCTGGAACGCCGCCGCCTGGGAAGAGGCCGTCGAGGACTACTTCGACGTCTACGACGAGCTCGGCACCGGACCGAACGCGCGCGGGCCGGCGATGATCCTCATCGAGGAAAGCAAGACCAGCTGGTCGGTCCGGCAGATCTTCGACGACCCGGCCGGCGACCACGACTGGGGCGTCTCGGCCACCATCGACCTGGCCGCCTCGGACGAAGAGGGTGCGGCCGTCGTGCACGTTACCGATGTCGGCCAGCTTTAGCCGCAGCCGGGACCGGGGTGTGCGAGCCGATCTGGAAGCGGTCGCCGCCCGGCTGCGGGCGGCCGGGTGCGTGTGCGCCGAAGACGAGGCCGCCCTGCTCACCGCGGCGGCGGGGACGCCGGCCGAGCTCGACGGGCTGGTCAGCCGGCGGGCGGGCGGGGAGCCGCTAGAGCAGGTGATCGGCTGGGCTTCGTTCTGCGGGCTGCGCGTCCTGGTGGACCCGGGAGTGTTCGTGCCCCGCCGCCGGAGCGAGTACCTGGTAACGGTGGCGGTGCGGATGGCCGCGGGCGGCGGCCCGGCGGGGCTACGCGGCGCGCTCGCGCTGCCGGTGGTCGTTGACCTGTGCTGCGGGACCGGGGCGCTCGGGCTGGCGGTGGCCGCTGGGCTCGAGTCCGCTGAGCTTCACGCGGCCGACCTCGATCTGGCCGCCGTCGCCTGCGCGCGGCGGAACGTCGAGCCGGCCGGCGGGCACGTCTACGCGGGCGACCTGTTCGCCGCACTGCCGGACGCACTACGGGGCCGGGTCGGGGTGCTGATCTGCAACGCACCGTACGTGCCGACTGCGGAGATCATATTCCTGCCGGCCGAGGCCCGCGAGCACGAGGCGCGGCTGGCCCTGGACGGCGGCGTGGACGGGCTGGCCATCCTGCGCCGGGCCGCGGCCAGCGCCCCCGGCTGGCTGGCGCCGGGCGGCGTGCTGGTGACGGAAACGAGTGAGCGGCAGGCGCCGCTCCTGGCGGCGGCGATGACCGCGGCCGACCTGACTGCGCGGGTTCACGAGGACGAGGAATCAGGCGCCACCGCCGTCACTGGCGTCGCAGGACGCGCTACGTCAGCGTAACGGTGGACGTTTAGGCACCCTAGGCGGTGCCCAAACGTCCACTATCTGGTTGCGGTAGGTTCGCGGCATGACGCTTAGGGTCAGCGCCGCGCAGCGGCAGGGGCGGCTGGTGGAGCGGCAGCTGCTTGGTGCTCAGGCGACCACGGTGGGCGGGGTGACTACGGTAGACGGGGTGGCCGAGTCGCTGGTCGCGCTGCACGGTACCGACCCGGTGACCGTGTACCTGTCGGTCTGGGCCCGGAGCGGGTGCTCGGTCGGGGACGTGGACACGGCGCTGTACGCGGAGCGGTCCGTGGTCCGGATGCTGGGCATGCGGCGGACGGTGTTCGTGGTACCCGCGGGGCTGGCGGGCGTAGTGCAGGCAGCGTGTACCGACGACGTCGCCGTCCGGCTGCGGCGCCAGCTGGTGAAAGACCTGACCAGCGGCGGGGTCGGGGTCGGGGACGCGGGCAGGGACGGGGACGCGGGCAGCTGGCTGCGGTCGGTGGAGGACGGGGTACTGCGGGCCCTGGCGGCCCGGGGCGGCGGGGCAGCCGGGGCGAAGCTGGCCGAGGACGAGCCGCGGCTGCGGACGCAGCTGACCTACGCGCTCGACAAGAGCTACGGCGGAGCCGCCTACATCACGTCGCGGGTACTGGTGCTGATCGCGGCCGAAGGGCGCATAGTCCGCGGTCACCGGCGCGGCGGATGGTCGTCGGGGCAGTTCGAGTGGTTCCTGCCGGAGGCGTGGCTGGGCCGCGGCGCGGACGGCGGCGAGCTGGCGGCGGAGGGGCTTGGTACCGGGGTGGACGCGAGCGCCGCGCGGGTTGAACTGGCCCGGCGGTGGCTGGCCGTCTTCGGGCCCGCGCCGGCCGCCGACCTGCAGTGGTGGGCCGGGTGGACCGGGGCCCAGACCAAGGCGGCGCTGGCGGCGCTGCCGACGGCCGGGGTCGACCTGGACGGGCAGCCCGGAGTCGTGCTGGCGGACGACCTGGAGTTCCCGGCAGCGCCGCCGCCGGCGGCGCTGCTGCCCGGGCTCGATCCGACGCCGATGGGGTGGCAGTCCCGGTCCTGGTTCCTCGGCCCGCACGCGCCGCCGCTGTTCGACCGGACCGGCAACATCGGGCCGACCGTATGGCGGGCCGGACGCGTGGTCGGCGGCTGGGCCCAGCGCGCGTCCGGCGAGGTGGTGTACCGCCTGCTGGAGGATATCGGCGGCGACGGCGAAACCGCGGTCGCGGCGCAGGCGCAGCGGCTTGAGGCGTGGCTGGGCGAGACCCGGGTCACCCCCCGTTTCCGCACCCCGCTGGAGCGCGAGCTGACGGCCTG
>DASWUW010000600.1:0-2568 GCA_036406335.1 Trebonia sp. | reverse complement strand
GGCGCCGCCTCGGGCCGGCCCCACCAGTTCTACGGGCTCGGCGGCGGGCCCGTCCGGCCCCCGCCTGGATTCAGCGTAAACGTTCAGGAAATAGCGGGTTCAGCAAGCCTCCGCAGGGAAGAGCAGCCGCCCTCAGCGTGTTAAACGGTACGTTCAGTTTCGAAAAGAAGGAGCATCGGATATGACCGCGCAGGGCAAGCCCGCAAAGGCATCCGGGGAGTTCTCCATCGGCGGCAAGCTGCCGGTGACCCGCCTCGGCTACGGCACCATGCAGCTCACCGGCCCGGGCGTATGGGGCGACCCTAAGGATCCGGACGAGGCCGTGCGCGTGCTGCGCCGCGCGGTCGAGCTGGGCGTCAACTTCCTTGACACCGCCGACGCCTACGGCCCGATCGTGGCCGAGGCACTCATCAAGAAGGCGCTCCTCCCGTACCCGGCCGACCTGGTCATCGCGACCAAGGGCGGGTTCACCCGGCACGGCCCGGGCATCTGGAAGGCGGTGGGGCGGCCCGAGTACCTGCGCCAGCAGGCGCTGATGAGCCTGCGTCACCTCGGCCTGGAGCAGATCCCGCTGTACCAGCTGCACCGCATCGACCCGCAGGTCCCGCTGGAGGACCAGATCGGGGAGCTGAAGAACCTGCAGGACGAGGGCAAGATCGGCTTTATCGGGCTGTCCGAGGTCAGCGTGCACGAGCTGCGGGCGGCGCAGGCGATCGCCCCGATCGCCACCGTGCAGAACCTGTACAACCTGGCCCACCGGGACGCCGAGGAGCTGCTCGACTACAGCGCGGCCAACGGCATCGGCTTTATCCCCTGGTTCCCGCTCGCGACCGGGGAACTGGCCAAGCCGGGCAGCCCGCTGGCCGAGCTGGCCGAGAAGCGGGGCGCGTCACCGTCGCAGCTGGCCCTGGCCTGGCTGCTGCACCGCTCCCCGGCGCTGCTGCCCATCCCCGGCACGTCCAGCGTCGCGCACCTGGAGGACAACGCGGCCGCGGCCGGCATCGCGCTGTCGGACAGCGAGTACGCCGCCCTCGAGGCCGCGGTCAAGTAATAGCAGACCGCCCGCCTGACCGCCGGAGCCCGCTGCTGAAGGCGGACTCCGGCGGCCAGCGGTCTCCTCCGGCGACGGCCGGCTACCAGACCGGGAAGTCGGTGCCGTGCTCCGACTCGGGGCGGGGGCCGAAGATCCGGCGCTCGTCCGCGGTGATGCGGCGGTCGTTGATGGACGCCTCGCGACGGCTCATCAGGCCGCCCGCGTCGAACTCCCACAGCTCGTTGCCGTAGCAGCGCCACCACTGGCCCTCGGCGTCGCGGCACTCGTACTGGAACCGGACGGCGATCCGGTTTTCCCGGAAGCCCCACAGTCCCTTGCGCAGCGCGTAGTCCTGCTCGCGCTCCCACTTCCGGGTCAGGAACGCGACGATCTGCTCCCGCCCGGCCAGGCGGGTGTCCCGGTTGCGCCAGACCGAGTCCGGCGTGTACGCGAGGGAGACCCGCCGGGGATCGCGGGTGTTCCAGGCGTCCTCGGCCGCCTGCACTTTCTGCTGAGCCGCGGGCAGGTCGAACGGGGGAAACGGCGGGCGGGTCTCGGTCATCGGGCGCGGTCCTCGTCGCTGGAAGGGAACGGGCCGCGGGCGGCCACGCGCTCGACGGCGAACGCGACGCGGCGCCCGGTGCGCCCGTCGTCTCCCGGCTGGACCGCGGCGTCCCAGTCGACCTCGGCCCGGCCGGAGAGCTGCAGCGTGCGGCCGGCGCCGAAGTCCAGGAAGAGCAGGGCGGCCTCCGGGTCGACGGCGAGATTACCAAACGAGTTGAACAGGTTGTTGCCCGGGTAGTCGGGCCACCAGAGCCCGTCGCCGCCGGCGGTGACCCGGACGAAACCGGCCGGCCCGCCGCGGTGCGAGGCGTCGCCGCCGCGCTCCGGGTTCACGGTACCGAGGAAGAACGTGTCGGCCGCGCGCACCAGGGCCGCTTCCGGCGGGGAGAGGGCGGCGTGCTGCCGGACCGCGGAGCCGCTGGTCCGGCCGAACTCATCCGGGCGCAGGACGCGCGGCCGGATGTACTGCGGGCAGTTCCCGTAGGCCTGTTCGACCTCGACGGTCAGCGTGCCGTCGGCCGCCGCGGCGAGGACCCCGTTCAGCCGGACCCGGCGCCGGGCGCTGAACTCGATGACGACCAGGCCGGCCTGCTGGCCGGAGGGCAGCCGGCTGAGCGGGTCGCCCTCGGCCGGGCTCGCGTGGACGGCGAGCGTCGTCGGCCCGGTGACTTCCAGGAAACCCGGCGGGCCGGCCAGCGGCGAGGTCCACAGGCGCCCGGCCGCGTCCCGGGCGGTGATGACGGCGAACGTCCTCATCCCCAGGAAGGCGGCGATCCCGCCGCCCAGCCGGGCCGGGCCCAGCATCCGGGACAGGCGATCGGCCTCCTCCCGTACCCCCGCCCGACGCTGAACGGCCAGTTCACCCGGGTGGAAACCGATGTCGGCGGCCATGACGCTTCCTTTCCCGATCAGCCGGAAGGGCGGCTTCTCACGCATCCTCTCCAGCTCATACGTTAGAAGTTATATCACGG
>DASWUW010000599.1:0-2138 GCA_036406335.1 Trebonia sp. | reverse complement strand
GTGCCGCTGGGCGTCGGCCAGGCCGTAGCCCTCTTTGCCGCTGGTCCAGTAGCCGCTGGAGTAAGCCATGGCCGGGTCCAGGATCAGCCGGTAGAACGACGCGGGCAGGTCGTAGTGGCCCGCGATGACCGCCTTGTCCCGGGCCCGGCTGTGCGGGCGCCCGGAGTGCCGCAGCTCGGACTCGGGCGGTGCGGGCGGCGGCCCGAGCACGCCGAGGCGGCGGGCGGCGATCGCGGCCGCGGTCGCCGCCTCGGCCCAGCGGGACGGCCCCAGGCTGAGCCGGGTGCCGACCGCGGCCCGCCGGGCCCGCCGCAGCCCGTCGGTCAGGTCGCCCTCCACGTCGAGGTCGCCGGCGACGTAGGCGCGGGCGAGTCCGAGCTCGCCCGGCCGCCACAGGAGGCGGCGCAGCGCCAGCGGCGAGTGCAGCACCACCGTCGGCGCGCCGGCCGGCCCGGCCTCGCTGCCGTCCCACGCCCGTATCCGGACCGGCAGCACGACGCCGGCCTGGCTGGCGGCCCAGGCGATGGTCTGGGCGGCGCCCGTTTTCTGGTCCGCCGCGGTCACGCCCGCTCCAGGGTGAACTGGCTGACGTCCAGGTAGCCGGCCTCGAACCCGGCCTCCGAGTAGCACAGGTAGAACTGCCACATGCGGGCGAAGACCTCGTCGAAGCCGAGCGCGGCGACCGCGGTCCCGCGGGCCAGGAACCGGTCCCGCCAGATGCTGAGCGTCCGCGCGTAGTGCGCGCCGAAGTCCTGCCGGCTGGTGACCCGCAGCCGGGTGCACCGGGCCAGGCTGTCCTCGATCGCGGTGACCGACGGGATCAGGCCGCCGGGAAAGATGTACTTGTGGATCCAGGTGTAGGTGTTCCGGCTGGCCACCATCCGGTCGTGCGGCATGGTGATGGCCTGCAGGCCGACCCGGCCGCCGGGGGCCAGCAGCCGGTCGAGCTGGGTGAAGTAGGTGTCCCAGTAGCGCTCGCCGACCGCCTCGATCATCTCCACCGAGCAGATCGCGTCGAATTCGCCGTCCACGTCCCGGTAGTCGCGCAGCTCTACGCTGACCCGCCCGGCCAGGCCGGCCTCGGCCACCCGCTGCGCCGCGAGCTCGCGCTGGCGGGCGGAGATGGTGACCGTGCGGACGTCGGCGCCACGCTGGCCCGCCCGGATCGCCAGCTCCCCCCAGCCGGTGCCGATCTCGAGCAGCCGGGTGCCCGGCCCCACCCGGGCCGCGTCCAGCAGCTGGTCGATCTTGCGCCGCTGGGCGGTCACCAGCAGCGGCCCCGCCGCCTCGCCCGGCCGCGGGCCGGCCGCGGCGGGCAGGCCGTCCGGGCCGGCCTCGAACCGGGCTGAGGAGTAGGTCATGGTCTCGTCCAGGAACAGGGCGAAGAACTCGTTGGACAGGTCGTAGTGGCGGCTGATGTTACGCCGCGCGCCGTCCCGGTTCTGCTCGTCCGCGGCCGGGTGCCGGCGTACCGCCAGGCGGCGCATCCGCTGCAGCGGCACCGGCACGAGGTCGCCTACGCGGGTGGCGAAGACGGTCAGCAGCCCGGTCAGGTCGGCGCAGTCCCACTCGCCGGCCAGGTACGACTCACCGAACCCGATGAGGCCTCCGGAGCCCAGCCGGGTGTAGAAGGCGGCCGGGTCGTGCACCACCATGACCGGCGTGCCGGGACCGCCGGCGCCGAGTTCGCGGCCGTCGGGCAGCCGCATCCGCAGCGGCAGCCGGGCTACGGCCGAGCGGAACAGCACGCGGGCGATCTGGGCTCGCGCCGCCGACCCCCGCACCGTGGCGACGTCGGGCCAGTCCGCCGGGTCGATGATCCGGGTGGTGCTGGCCCGCTGTTGTGTGCTGGTCACTGAACCCCCTCCTGAGGAACGCGCGGCGGGCGCGGCACCGGCCGCAGTCCGCGCGCGTACAACTTGATGCCCTGCCACCGGATCTGCCCCGACACCACGGCGGTGGACCACGGGTGCCGCACGGCGGCGCGCAGCAGCGCTGACCGGGTCGCGGGCCGCCCCCGGCCCGTGACCCGGGCGACGAACTGGTACCCGTTCCCGCGGTGCAGGACGACGCTGAGCGCCAGCCGTTCCCCCGGGAGCGGGAGGCTCATCTGGTAGTGGCCGTCGACCGGGTGGTAC
>DASWUW010000598.1:0-2435 GCA_036406335.1 Trebonia sp. | reverse complement strand
GCGCCAGCGCGGTCGTGATGATCCGGTCGACCAGCTGCGGCAGCGGCCACGGCGACGGCGATGACATCCCGGTGCTTCATGAGGTCGCCCGCAATGCTTGAGCTCGCTCGGCATTACTTTAGACCGTGCCCGCTCGCATACGGCTGGTAACAAAATAACGCCCGGCGGTACCAGGTCTCCCTGGTACCGCCGGGCGTTACCGGCGCCGCGGCCGTTTCCGGCCGGTTACTTGTCGGCGGCCGGCTTCGACTCGCCGTTCACCAGCGCCTTGAAGTCGGCACCGGGACGGAACTTGGGTACCGACTGCGCGGCGACCTGGATCTCGGCGCCGGTCGCGGGGTTCCGGGCAGTGCGGGCCGGGCGCTCGCTCTTCTCAAAGACCCCGAAGCCCGTGATGGCGACCTTGTCACCTTCCGCCACGGCCGACTGGATGGTCTCCAGGACCGCGTTCAGCGCCTCGGTCGCGGACTTCTTGTCCCCCAGGCGACCCGAGAGCGCATCGATCAGATCACGCTTGTTCATTGTTATTCACTCCTGCGTTCCCCCACGGGAGGCCGCGCTTGTGGCTGCTTGCCTGGGTCGCGACCCCTGACCAGCCCGAAATTAGGCGATCGGGCCCGGCTACACAATAACCTCGGCGCATCTGGCCCGGCGTGTCGGGGCTTTTCCCGGCCCGGACCAGACCTCGCCCCGGAAATTTCCCGACATGTCGGACACGGCGGCCGGGGCCCGTCCGGGAACCCGGATGCGTCGCGATTACAGCGTCACCGGGAGGAAAGACGGCCGCCTGGCTTCGAAGACCGAGATATCTTCCTCGTGCCGCAGGGTCAGGCCGATGTCGTCCAGGCCTTCCATCAGGCGCCAGCGGGTGTAGTCGTCGACCGGGAACGGCTCGGCCAGGTCCTCGGCCAGGCCGCCGCCGGTGACGTACACCTCGAGGGTTTCCAGGTTCACGGTGACCTGGGCCGGCGGCTCGGCCTCGGCCGCGTCCTGGATAAGGGCGACGACCTTCTCCGGCAGCACCACGGGAAGCAGCCCCGCCTTGGTGGAGTTGGACCGGAAGATGTCGCCGAACCGGGGCGCGATCACCACCCGGAAGCCGTAGTCGAGCAGCGCCCAGACGGCGTGCTCGCGCGATGACCCGGTGCCGAAGTCGGTGCCCGCTACGAGGATGGTCGCGCCCTCGTAACGTGGCTGGTTGAGGACGAACGACGGGTCCTCGCGCCAGGCGGCGAACAGTCCCTCGCCGAAGCCGTCGCGGGTGACCCGCTTGAGGTACACGGCCGGGATGATCTGGTCGGTGTCGACGTTGGTGCGCCGCAGCGGCACGGCCCGGCCCGCCTGGGTGACGAACGGTTCCATGGCTCAGGTCTCCTTAGAGGTCGGCGGGGGCGGACAGCCGCCCGGTGACGGCGGTGGCGGCGGCGACAGCGGGCGAGACCAGGTGGGTCCGCCCGCCCTTGCCCTGACGGCCCTCGAAGTTGCGGTTAGAGGTGGACGCGGAGCGCTCCCCCGGTGCCAGCGTGTCCGGGTTCATGCCCAGGCACATCGAGCAGCCGGCCGAGCGCCACTCGGCCCCGGCCGCGGTGAAGACGTCGTTCAGCCCCTCGGTCTCGGCCTGCGCCCGGACCTGCATCGAACCGGGGACGACGAGCATGCGGACGCCGTCGGCGACCTGGCGGCCCCGGATCACGTCAGCGGCGGCGCGCAGGTCCTCGATCCGGCCGTTGGTGCAGGAGCCGACGAATACGGTGTCGACCTTGATCTCGCGCAGCGGGGTGCCCGCGGTGAGGCCCATGTAGGTGAGGGCGCGCTCGGTGCCGCCGGGGTCCTTGGTCTCCCCCGGCGCGGGCACTGACGCACCTAGCGGCAGCCCCTGGCCCGGGTTGGTCCCCCAGGTGACGTAGGGGGTCAGCGTGGTCGCGTCGATGGTGACCTCGTGGTCGAAGACCGCGCCCGCGTCGGTGGGCAGCGTCTTCCAGTAGGCGACGGCCGTGTCCCAGTCGGCGCCCCGGGGCGCGTTCGGACGGCCCTTGAGGTACTCGAAGGTGGTCTCGTCCGGCGCGACCAGCCCGGCGCGCGCGCCCGCCTCGATGGACATGTTGCAGACGGTCATGCGGCCCTCCATGGAGAGCGCCCGGACCGCCTCGCCGCGGTACTCGACGATGTAGCCCTGGCCGCCGCCGGTGCCGATCTGCGCGATGATCGCCAGGATCAGGTCCTTCGCGGTGACGCCGCCGGGCAGCGGGCCCTCGACGTTGACCGCCATCGTCTTCGGCTTGACCTGCGGCACCGTCTGGGTGGCCAGCACGTGCTCGACCTCGCTGGTGCCGATGCCGAAGGCGATCGCGCCGAAGGCGCCGTGGGTCGAGGTGTGCGAGTCGCCGCAGACGATGGTCATCCCCGGCTGGGTGAGCCCGAGCTGCGGGCCGATC
>DASWUW010000597.1:0-1595 GCA_036406335.1 Trebonia sp. | reverse complement strand
AGGCCCCGAAGCCGTCCATCATCGCGGCGATGTCGGCGGTGATCCGGTCGCTGACCGTCCGGTTGCCGGTCACCGTCTTGGTGAGCAGCGCCCGCAGCTCGCTCAGGCCGGCCCCGGTACGGGCCGAGACCGACAGCAGCGGCGCGTCGGTCAGGCCCTCGGCGTCGAGGAGACGGCGCAGGTCGTCCTCGCAGTCGTTGGCCTGCTGGGGCGGCAGCAGGTCGACCTGGTTGAGCACCACCGTGAACACGGCCGCATGCCCGGCCAGCGGGATCAGGTAGCGGTTGTGCACGGCCGCGTCGGCGTACTTCTGCGGGTCGAGCACCCAGATGACCATGTCGGCCAGCTTGGAGAGCCGGTCTACCGCCGCCATCGACGCCGTGACCACAGAGTCGTGGTCGGGCAGGTCGAGCAGGATCAGGCCGTCGAGGTCGGACTCGCCGGAGTCGAGGACACTGGCCCGCGCGTAGCGGTGGCGGCGCTGCACCCCGAGCCAGTCCAGCAGCGGGGCGGCGCCCTGCATGCCCCATACGCACGCGTGCACGTGCCGGGTGGTCGGCCGGGTCACCCCCGGCGGGGAGAACGTCGCGCCCGACAGAGCGTTGAACAGCGTGGACTTGCCGCTTCCGGTACCGCCCGCCAGGGCTATCACCGTGTGGTGGCTGGACAGCCGGAGCCGTTCGCCCGCGCGCTTGAGTACCGACTCCGCGTCGTCGAGCAGCGCCGGGCTGAAGCCGGGACCGTCGTCCTGGCCCGGCGCCCGCCCCTCAGCCGGCGCCGGCGCGGGCCGCGACGGCCCGCCCGGAGCCTGGCGGGCGCGGCCCATCCGCACCAGCTCGGCCAGCGCGTCCAGCCGCTGGGGCAGGTCGTAGGCGCCCATCCGCGGTCCGACCGAGGGAAGCATGCTCACCGGGCCGCCTCGAGCGAGAACTCAGCCTGGTACAGCCGGACCGCCGCGACCGGGTCGACCGGGCCGGCCTCGTCGATGATCTCGCCGTAGCGCAGCATCTCCTCGTCCAGCAGCAGGCCGACCCGCTGCCGAAGATCCTGCCGGGCCCGCACGATCAGCGCCGTGGACCCGGAGTCCCCGACGACGGAGGCAAGCACTTCCCTGGGCACCGTACCAATCCCGTCCTTGTCTTCGGCGGCCGCCGCCGGGCCGGCCCCGCCGGGACTGCCGGGGTGGCCGGGGCTGCCGAGGTGACCGGGAGCCGCGAGCATCGCGATCAGCGCGACCACGCTCACCGGGGCGATATCGGGCACCGCTCCGCTTACCCGGCGCGCGACCTCGGGCTGCAGGAGCCGCATCAGCTGATCTTGCCAGGCGCTCACCGCATGCGAGACCCGCCGGGGCAACTCGGGCGTAGACCGGTCGAACGCGCCCTGCTTGGCGGTACCCGCGGCGGCCTGCTCTTCCGCCGCGGAGCGGCCGAAGGCGGACTCGAACTCAGCGATGGCCCGCTCGTCCCGGACCCGGCTGGCCTCGGCCCCGGCCAGCAGCGCGGCCCCGCCCGGGTTTTCCCGCCACACCCGCGCCACCTGCTCGGCCGCGCGGTCCGCGACCGAGACGATCAGCGCCTGCAGCGCGGCCCGGA
>DASWUW010000596.1:0-2738 GCA_036406335.1 Trebonia sp. | reverse complement strand
GTCCGGGCTGCCCGGGGTGTCGCTCGGCTGGGGCCTGTGGGCCGACGCCACCGGCCTGACCGGCGGGCTGGCCGAGCGGGACCGGCACCGGATGAACCGCGGCGGCATCACCGGGCTGAGCACCGCCGACGGACTGGCCCTGCTCGACGCGGCCCTAGACCGGGAGGAAGCCCAGCTGCTGCCGATGCGGCTGGACGTGGCCGGGCTGCGGACCCAGCTCGCGGCGGCCGGCGCGGACGTGCCCCACCTGCTGCGCAGCCTGGTCGGCGTCATCGTCCGGGCCGGATCCGGGGACGCCGCCAGGGCACCGGAGGCGGCCGGCGCGGCGCTGGCCCTGCGGACCTCGCTGGCCGCGCTGCCCGCCGACGACCAGCACCGGGTGCTGACCAGGCTGGTGCGCGCGCACGTGGCCGCCGTCCTCGGGCACGCGTCCCCGGACGCGATCGAGCCGTCCCGCCCGTTCAGCGAATTCGGCTTCGACTCGCTGACCGCGGTCGAGCTGCGCAACCGGGTGGCCGCCGCCACCGGGCTGACGCTGCCCGCCACCGTCGTCTTCGACTACCCGACGCCCGCCGAGCTGGCCGCGCACCTGCTGACGGTGCTGATACCGGCGGCCCGGGTCGTCTCGGCCGAAGAACAGGCCGAGACCGAGATCAGAAAGGCCCTGGCGAGCGTCCCGCTGAGCCTGCTGCGCAACGCGGGCCTGCTCGACTCCATCCTCAAGCTGGCCGGCGTCACCCCGGCCGCCGCCGACGCCGGCCCGCCAGAAGCCGCGGACAGCATCAGGGAAATGAGCGTCGCGGACCTCATCAAGACCGCACGGAAACGGACGCAGGCCGCATCCGCCCCCGACGACCACGCAGGAGAGTAGAAATGGCGTCCAACACCGACGAAATCGTCGAGGCGCTGCGGGACTCGCTCATCGAGAACGAGCGCCTGCGCCGCCAGAACGACAGTCTCATGACGTCACTCAGCGAGCCGGTCGCGATCGTGGGCATGGCCTGCCGCTTCCCCGGCGGGGTGCGGAACCCGGAAGGACTGTGGGACCTGGTCGCGTCGGGCACGGACGCCATCTCCGGTTTTCCCGGCAACCGGGGCTGGGAGGCCGCCGGCCAGCCGGACGGGTCAGCTGGCTACGTGCACGCGGGCGGTTTCGTCTACGACGCCGACGAGTTCGACGGGGAGTTCTTCGGGATCAGCCCGCGCGAGGCCCTCGCGATGGACCCCCAGCAGCGGATGATGCTCGAGGTCGCCTGGGAAGCCCTCGAGCAGGCCGGCCTGAACGCGCAGACGCTGCGCGGCAGCCGGACCGGGGTCTTCGCGGGCGCGACCTACTCCGGGTACGGGACGGACCTGGCCGGCAGCGATTCGGCCGGCTACCTGCTGACCGGCGGCATGACCGCGGTCATCTCGGGCCGGGTGTCCTACGCGCTCGGCCTGGAGGGGCCGGCCGTCACGGTAGACACCGCCTGCTCGTCCTCGCTGACCGCGGTGCACCTGGCCTGCCAGGAGCTGCGGGCCGGGGAGTGCTCGCTGGCGCTGGCCGGCGGCGTCACGATAATGGCGACCCCGGCCGCGTTCGCCGAGTTCGCCCGCCAGCAGGGACTCGCCGCCGACGGGCGGTGCAAGTCGTTCAGCGCCGGCGCCGACGGGATGGGCTGGGGCGAGGGCGCCGGGATCCTGGTCCTGGAGCGGCTGAGCGACGCCAGGCGCCACGGCCACCGGGTCCTGGCGGTGATCCGGGCTAGCGGGGTGAACCAGGACGGCGCCTCCAACGGCCTCACCGCGCCGAACGGACCGTCGCAGCAGCGGCTGATCCGGGCCACCCTGGCCAGCGCCCAGCTCACCGCGGCGGACGTGGACGCGGTAGAGGCGCACGGGACCGGCACCACGCTGGGCGACCCGCTCGAGGCGCAGGCGATCATCGCGACCTACGGGCAGGACCGCGACCGCCCGCTGTGGCTCGGCTCGGTCAAGTCCAACATCGGGCACACCAGCGCCGCCGCCGGAGCCGCGGGCATCATCAAGGTCGTGCAGGCCCTCAAGCACCAGGAACTGCCGCGGACCCTGCACGCCGACGAGCCGTCCCCGCACATCGACTGGTCGGCCGGGAACGTGCGCATCCTGACCGAGCCGGTGCCCTGGCCGCCCGCGGACGGCAGGCCGCGCCGGGCCGGCGTCTCCGCCTTCGGCATCAGCGGCACCAACGTGCACGTGATCATCGAAGAAGCGCCAGCCGAGGCCCCCGCCCCGGTCCCCGCGCGAGCCGAAACGCCCGTCCTGGTCCTCGGACGCGGCCAAGGCACCGCGGGCGGCGGCAACACCGCCTGGGTCGTGTCCGGGCGGTCAGCGGCCGCCCTGGCCGCCCAGGCCGGCCGGCTGGCGGAATTCGTCCGGGACCGGCCCGAGCTGGACCCGGACGCGGTGGCCTGGTCCCTCACCGCGACCCGGTCGCTGTTCGAGCACCGGGCCGTGGTGGTCGGCGCCGGCCGGGAGGCGCTGGCCGCCGGGCTGGCCGCCCTGTCCGCGGGCCAGCCCCACGCCGCGGTGACCGCCGGGACCATCCCGGCCGCCGGTACCGGCCAGACGGTGTTCGTGTTCCCCGGCCAGGGCGGTCAGTGGGCCGGGATGGGGCTGGAGCTTCTGCGCGGGTGCCCGGTGTTCGCGGCGCGGCTGGCGGAGTGCTCGGCGGTGCTGGAGCCGTTGACCGGCTGGCGGGTGCAGGACGTGCTGGGGGA
>DASWUW010000595.1:0-3106 GCA_036406335.1 Trebonia sp. | reverse complement strand
GCCACGCTGGACGAGTTCATGCCGTCCAGCCAGTGGAGCTCCTCGGCTCCGCGCGGGGCCAGCCCGACCGGCCGGTCACGGCGAACCGGGACAGACCGTACGGAACTTGGCAGTGGACGCTTGGCCCAGGGGAAATGCCATCTTGTCGGTCCCGGTTACTCCCGTCGTCCCGGTGGAATGCTGCAGGCATGCAACTTACCCGGGGAGGCCAATGAGGCGGCAGGTTTCTCTGGCCGCGTTTGCGGCGTTGATCGCGGTCCTGGCCGGAACGGCGTGCAGCGGCACTCCGGCTAGCTCCGCGGCCGGCTCAGCGACCGCGGCCCCGGCACGATCCGCCACGGCAACCGCGGCCCCCGCGCGATCCGCTGCGGGGGCGGCCGCGGCCGCCCCCGGCTTTACCGTCGCCGGCGTCCGCCCGGTGCCGCCCAACGGCAGCCAGGACACCGGTGCGCGAGCCGCCGGGGCCAGCTGCGACGCCGGTCAGCTGGCGGCCGACCGGCGGCTGGGTGACCAGATCGCGGCCGGGTTCTCCGTGGCCGGCCTGCCCGCGTCGGCCGGCCTGCTGCGGCACTTTCTGGCGGGCAGCGGCACCGGGGTCAGTTACCGGGCCGGCTCGCTGATCTCCCGGCTGGCCGCGGCGAGTACCGCGTTCCTGGCGGTCAACGCCGACGTCCAGTCCGCGGTCATCCGGCAGCTGAAGGCGGGCCGTACCCGGGTGCGGCTGTCCGCCGCGCAGCTTCCGACGGTGGCGTTCGACTCGGCGGGCGGCGAGCTGTACTGGGGGTTTCGCGGTACTCAGGGGCTGAGCGTGACCGGGAGCGGCCACCGGGAGAACAGCCGGTACTCCGGCACCCTTAGCTACGTGATCCGCGACAGCTACGGGTTCCCCGCGGGGGACACCCTCGGCGGTTTCGGGGCGCCGATGCGGTACCTGCAGACGGCCTGCGGGGCACCGGGGCACGCGGGCGCGCACTGGTTCCCCGACGCCATTACCGTGACGGTGCCGTTCACGGCGGCGGTCTGATCAGAGGCTTGCGTCCATCGGGCTGCGCGCATCAATGTGCGGGATCCGCGCATTGCGTGGAAAACCGCCTGCCGCCCGTGTACCGGCCCGGGCTGGTGCCCAGCAGCTTGCGGGACCTGCGGGGGCAGCAGGGTGACGGCCTGGTGGAGCGCGCCGTGCTCGTGGCGGTGCAGGTCGTAGCGGATCATCCCGTCGTCGACGATCAGCAGCGTCCACGTCTGGTGGGTGTGCATGGGGTAGACGTGGCTGGTCATGTGCGCGTGCAGCACCTCGGCGACCCCGGGTACCTCCGGGCGCCAAGCCCGGATCGGCGGGTCATCAGCCACGCAAAAATCGTACAAGACTCCTCCGCGGCCGGCCGTGTTCACTCGCTCCCATGGATACGGATACGGATACCGCGAACGGCCCGGTGCGGTTCGACACCAAGATCGCCGTCCTGCTGCGCGACGACCTGGAAGGGTGGCAGCGCCTGAACGTCACCGCGTTCCTGGTCAGCGGGATCGGCCAGCGGGCGCCGGAGGTGATCGGCGAACCCTACGCGGACGCGGACGGCACGCCCTACCTGCCGATGTTCCGGCAGCCGGTCATGGTGTTCGCGGCGGGCAAGGAGACGCTGGCCGCGGCCCGTGAGCGCGCCGCCAGCCGCGGCCTCGCCCTGGCGGTCTTCACCGTTGACCTGTTCGGCACGGGCAACGACCGGGACAACCGGGCCGTGGTGGGCGCCGTGCCCAGCGGCGACCTCGACCTGGCGGGCCTGGCCGTGTACGGTCCGCGCAACCAGGTGGACAAGATCGTCAAGGGCGCGCGTATGCACCCGTAGGCTTGCCGGTAGCACCAATCGCCTAACGCGGCCGCGGGCCCGCGCGCCGCGGACCGACCGGGGGCCAGATGGAACCAGTCGCGACGAAGTCCGCCAGGCCGGCGTCCAGTGCCGGGCGCGAGTCGATCGAGCTGCGCCAGCGCCGGCTGGCCGTCGCCCGCCGCCGCGCCACCGCGCTGCTGGCGGCGGTCACCGCGCTGTTCGCGGGGGTGACCGCCGCGGGTGCGCACGGGACCCTGCTCGGTTTCGTGCAGGCCGGCGCGGAAGCGGCCATGGTCGGCGGCATCGCCGACTGGTTCGCCGTCACCGCCCTGTTCCGTCATCCGCTGGGGCTGCCGATACCGCACACGGCGGTGATCGTGGAGCGCAAGGACCAGTTCGGCGCGACCCTGGGGCAGTTCGTGGTCGAGAACTTCCTTAACGGCGACGTGCTGGCCGAGCGTATCCGGGCCGCCGGGATGCCTTTCCGGCTCGCCGGCTGGCTGGCCGACGAGCACAATGCCGCCCGCTTCGCCGGCCACGCCGCGGACATGGTGGTCACGCTGGCGGGCACCCTGCGCGACGAGGACGTGCAAAGTACGCTTACCGCCGAGCTGGCCCGGGCGGCGGCAGCGGTGGAGGTCGCGCCGCTCGCCGGGCGGGCCGTGGGAGTGATGATCGCCGGCGGCCACCACATCGAGCTGTTCAACGGGTTCGTCTCCGCCGCCGACCGCTACCTCGCCGAGCACCACGAGGAGCTCCGGGACCGGTTCGAGTCCGAGGCGCCGCGCTGGCTGCCCGACACAGTCTACGGACGGGCCTTCGAACGGCTCTACGACCGGCTGCGGGAGCGGCTGACGGCGATGGCGGCCGACCCCGAGGACGAGGCCCGGCAGCAGTTCAACGAGTGGATCGCCGGGCTTCCCGAGCGGCTGCAGACCTCGCCCGAGCTGCGCGAGCGGGGCGAAAGCATTAAGCGCGACATCCTGGCCAGCGCCGGGCTGCGGGACTGGACCTCCTGGCTGTGGAAGAACACCAAGGAGACACTGGGCACGCAGGCAGCCGACCCGGACTCCGAACTGCGCCGGCGGCTGGCCGGCGCGCTCACGGCCGGGGGCCGCCGCCTGGCCCGCGACCCGGGGCTGCAGGAGAGCCTGGAGCGGGTAGTCGAGTCGGGGGCGAGGACTCTCGCCGGCCAGTTCCACGATGAGCTGGCCGGCCTGGTCACCGGGACCATCCAGCGCTGGGACGCTTCGGAGACCTCGACCCAGCCCGAGCTGCTG
>DASWUW010000594.1:0-2527 GCA_036406335.1 Trebonia sp. | reverse complement strand
TCCACGACGTTCCGCAGCGCGTCCCCGAGCAGCGGATCCGATCTCCCCGCGACATCCAGCAGGCCCGCGCGGCTCGCGGGCGACCCCAGCGCCCGGGTGACGTCGACGAACAGCCTCCCGCCGGCCTCGGCCATCGGCCGGCGGGTCGTCAGCTGCCAGAAGGAGAGTCCCAGGGGCTTCATCGCGTCGGTCATCATCTGCTGATGGCCGACCGAGATGTAGACGCGGTTACCGGAGTCGCCGGCCGGGGGGACCGGGAACAGCGTGGTGATCGGCCGGCTCTGCACGATCAGGAACCCGTCGTCGGCCAGGCACCATTCGACGTCCTGGGGACAGCCGAAGTGCGCCTCGATCCGCCGGCCCAGCTGCGCGAGCCGCACCACCTGGGCATCGGTCAGGGCGGGCTGCTCCTGGCGCCCGGCCTCGATCTTCCGTTCCTGCGTCCCGCCGCCCGGCGCGGCGTAGACCGCCAGCCGCTTGGCGGTGACCGTCCGGGCGGTCACCGCGCCGTCGCGCACCTGGTAGCTATCCGGATTCACCCGGCCGGCGGCCAGGGCCTCGCCGAGGCCGAAGCTGGCCTCGACGGTGGTCACCTTCCGGTTGCCGGTGACCGGGTCGGCCGTGAAGAGGACGCCCGCCGCCTGCGGGAAGACCATCCGCTGCACGACCACGGCCATCCGGGCCGGCCGGTTCCCGAAGCCGTTCCGCAGGCGGTAGGTAACGGCCCGCTCGGTGAACAGGGATGCCCAGCACCGGCTGACCTGCCGCAGGACAGCGGCCGCCCCGGTGACGTTCAGGTACGTGTCCTGCTGGCCCGCGAAGGACGCCGCCGGCAAGTCTTCCGCCGTCGCGCTGGACCGGACCGCGTAAGCGGCGGGCCCGCCCAGCCGGGTGACCGAGCGGGTAATGTCCGCCGCGAGGTCGTCCGGGACGGCGGTCTCTTCGATGGCCGCGCGGATCTCCGCGCTGAGCGCCCGGATCGCCTGACGGCCGTCCGGGCCCAGCCGGGACAGCCGGCTGAGCTGGTCGCCGATCCCGGGCGCCGCGGCCATGATCCGGCCGAAGGCGTGCGTGGTCACGCAGAAGCCGGCCGGCACGCGGACGCCTTCCATCCGCGACAGTTCCCCCAGGTGCGCCCCCTTGCCGCCCACGAGCGCGACCTGGGTCCGGCTGGTCTCTTCGAGGTCCAGCACGTAGCGCTCGGTCATCGCGGTACCTCCAGGTGGCCGTGCTCGGCTGCGTCAATTCCGGGTCGACCTGCGATTATGCGGGACGACCGGGGGCTTGCGGCAAGTCCCCGGGTGCGCTATAGATTGGAAATGCAGGGAGAGCTGTCTCCTTGCCGTTTCTTTTTCTGGGCGCTGCCCGGCCCGTCGTGACCAGTCCGGCGAAAGCGCGGTGCCGGAAACGTCCCGCTGCCTTGCCCCCCGTGCGCCCGCGGCGCTCCGTCCCGCTGACCCGAGGGGACCTTTCGCAATAGGTTGTCCGAGAACATGACCAGGTCCAGTGGCAAGGAGAGCGGGGGCGGATGCGCGCAGGTGCCCGCAAGCGGCTGACGAGGTCATTCGACGCGCTCCTCGCCGTCGCCGCCGGGCTGACGATCACGGCACCGCACTGGCCCTGGTACGTGGCCACGCAAACGCCCCCGGGCGGAAACCCGATCGCGCCCGAGGGCACGGCAGCCGGCCTGCCCGCGCACCCGACCCTGTGGGCGGTCACCGGCCTGGCCGTCGCCCGGTTTCCGGGTTTCCCCGGCACCCCTTTCCTGCCATCCCCAAAAGACCAATGTCAAGATCAAGATCAACGTCAAGATCAAGAACGCGCGGGCGGCAGCGCCGGGAAGCAAAACCCGCCCCCCGGACACCGCCGCCCCAAGGACGGCGCCGAACGCTAAGGAAACCGCTTAGCAGCCCGCCTGCCCCTGAGAACCAGCCCCGTGATCTGTTTGCAGAAACCGGGCACGGCAGCGGGCGCGTGGTCGCTCACGCGACCCGCGCCCGCCGGGCCTGCCGCGCTCAGCGCGGCAGGGAAAGAGCCTCATGTGTCCTCGTCTTCCCTGCCCTGCAGCCGGTCCCGCAGGATGTACAGGCAGGCCTCCAGGCAATCGTCTCCGAGGGCCTCGGGCTCGGCTAGCAGGACCTCCACCGCGAGAAGCCGGGGAAGAGAGGCGATCCCTAGCTCGCTGACGCCCGCCGGGCACCTGCCCTCCGGTCGAACTCGACGTTGATTACCCGGTACCGCTCCGTCAGCAACTGCAGTTCCTCGCGGACGCGCTTGCGCTCGGCCAGGAAATCCGGGTCGTTCATCACCGTGAACTCGTGCGAGACACCACCGACCGTGAGGGATACACGCTGAGCGTCCCGGCCGGCGTATGGCAGGCATTCCTCGGCAAGCTCAGGTAACTACCTACGCGACGAATCACCGAAGCCCGTGACCAGCATCTGGTCACGGAATTCCGTGTCTCCGCGCGGCACCTTGGTAAGAAATCGGTAACCCTTCACCGTGCCCGGCCGCCAGGCCGGGATGC
>DASWUW010000593.1:0-3599 GCA_036406335.1 Trebonia sp. | reverse complement strand
CGGTGGCGGGCGCGGGCCGCAGCGGGGCGCGCAGGTCCAGCGCCCGGGCGGCGGTGAGCAGCTCGACCGCGAGCACCCGGGTCAGCCCGTCGACCGCCCGGCGCAGCTTGCGGGCCGCCGACCAGCCCATCGACACGTGGTCCTCCTGCATGGCCGAGGACGGGATCGAGTCGACGCTGGCCGGGACGGCGAGCCGCTTGAGCTCGGAGACGATCGCGGCCTGGGTGTACTGGGCGATCATGTGCCCGGAGTCCACGCCGGGGTCGTCGGCCAGGAACGGCGGCAGGCCGTGGGAACGGGCCGCGTCGAGCATCCGGTCGGTGCGCCGCTCGGCGATGGAGGCGAGGTCGGCGGTGACGATCGCGAGGAAGTCCAGCACGTAGGCGACCGGGGCGCCGTGGAAGTTGCCGTTGGACGCCACCCGCCCGTCCGCGGTCACCACCGGGTTGTCGATGGCGCTGGCCAGTTCGTGCCCGGCCACGGCGCAGGCGTGCGCGAGGGTGTCCCGGGCGGCGCCGTGCACCTGGGGCGAGCAGCGCAGCGAGTAGGCGTCCTGCACCCGGGTGTCGGCCGGGCCCCGGTGGCTGGCGACAACGGCGGAGCCGGCCAGCAGCCGCCGCAGGTTGGCCGCGGACGCGGCCTGCCCGGGATGCGGGCGCAGGGCCTGCAGCCCGGGGTCGAACGCGGCGTCGGTGCCGAGCAGCGCCTCGACCGACATCGCGGCGGTGATGTCGGCCGTCTTCAGCAGGGCGCCCAGGTCGGTGGCGGCCAGGACCAGCATGCCGAGCATCCCGTCGGTGCCGTTGATCAGCGCCAGGCCCTCTTTCTCGGCCAGCACCAGCGGCGCGATGCCCGCCGCGGCCAGGGCTTCCCCGGCGGGCCGCTCCGCCCCGCTGACGCCTACCGTGCCCTCGCCCATGGCCGCGAGGGCGCAGTAGGCCAGCGGGGCGAGGTCGCCGGAGCAGCCGAGGGAGCCGTACTCGCGCACCACCGGGGTGATCCCGGCGCTGAGCATCGCCGCGTAGCTGCGGGCTACCTCCAGCCGGACGCCGGTGCGGCCGGTGGCGAGGGTGGACAGCCGCAGCAGCATCATCGCCCGGACGACCTCGGTCTCGACCGCGGGCCCGGACCCGGCGGCGTGCGACCGGACCAGGGAGCGCTGCAGCTGGGCGCGCAGGGCGACCGGGATGTGCTTGGTGGCCAGGGCCCCGAACCCGGTGGAGACCCCGTAGTGCGGGGCGGTGTCGCTGGCGAGCGCGTCGATGACCTTGCGGCCGGCCGCGACCGCGGCCTCGGCCTCCGGGGACAGGGCCACGGGGGCGCCGTCCCGGGCGACCGCGACGACGTCCGCGAAGCTGAGCGGGCCGGTGCCCGCGATGACGGTTTCCATGATCTCCATGGATAACACGCCGGAGGTGCCCGCCGGCGCCGCGGTCCCCCGGCAACGGGGACGGGCCGGCGTCAGGCCTCGCCGTTGTTCAGCGCCAGCAGCCGGCCCAGTACCTTCCCGCCGCTGACCCGCAGCCCCTCGTGCTCCCACTCGTTGGTCACCCAGGCGCGCAGCCCCCGCACGGCGGCGGCGGTGCGCAGCGACAGCGCGGCGGGCACGTACAGGTCGTCGTAGTAGACCGCGGCGGCCACGGGCACCTCGTTGGCCGCCAGCCGGGCCGGGTCGTACAGCGGCGGCCAGCCGTCACGCTGCGCGAGCAGCTCGGCCGCCTCCCGCAGCGGGGCCAGGGCCGGGTCGAGGCCGGTCATCCAGGGGTAGATCATCTCCCCGGTGAACAGCAGCGGCCCGTCTCCGTCGACCGCGGCCGCCGGGTCGAACGCCGGGAACTCGGCCCGCACCCGCTGCGCCGCCCAGCGGGTGGCCGGCCCCTGCGCGTAGCAGGCCTCGTGCAGCACCGCGTACAGCGGGGCCCGGGCGAACCCGGTCCGGTCGGCGACGTCGGCCAGGAATGCGTCCGACAGCCCGCCGCCGGTGTCCCAGGGGTCTTCCAGCAGGTAGTGCAGCTCGTGGCTGCCGGCCGAGCCGCCCAGCAGGCCGCCGATCGACTGGAACCGCAGCGGTGTCAGCGGCGACCCGTCCGCCAGCCGCACGTCGCGGGAGGCCAGGTGGCGGACGATGTCGCGGGCCGCCTCGACGTCGTCGGGGTAGCGGTCGTAGTGGGCCGCGTTCCGCGCCGCGACGGTAGCGTAGGTGATCCGGTAGACGTCCTCGGCGCGGGCGTCGAGGCCGGGCAGCCCCCCGGTGAGCAGCGCCGCGGCCATGCCGTGGGGCGCGAACGACAGGTAGGTGACTGTGCAGAACCCGCCGAACGACTGCCCCAGCACCGTCCACGGCTGGTCCGGCCCGCACAGCTCGCGGCGGACCAGCTCGCAGTCCAGCACGATGGAGTCGGCCCGGAACCGGGTCAGGTACTCGGCCTGCGCGGCCGGCGTCCCCAGCCGGGCCAGGGACCGCGCCGACAGCCGGGTGGACCGGCCGGTGCCCCGCTGGTCCAGCAGCAGCACCCGGTAGTCCTCCAGGGCCCGGTCCAGCCAGGTCGAGCGCCCGACCGGGCGCTGCGCGGCGAACCCGGGGCCGCCCTGGAGGAACACCAGCCAGGGCAGCCGGCTGCCCGCGGCCCGGCCGGCGGCGACGACCTCCCGCCCGAACACCTCGATCCGCTCGCCGTCCGGCCTCCAGTGATCCAGCGGAACGCTGAAGTGGTGGTCGGTGAGGACAGTGCCCGGCTGCCGGTAGGTGCTCACGCTCCGGATTATCCCGAACGAGCGCGCGGCTCCGCCTCCCGGCCCCGTGCTACCTTCGGCGCGTGGAAATCCGGTCCCTGGGGTGGCGCACCGACCTGGCAGTTCTGGCCCTGGAGGGCAGCGAGGTCACCGACCGCGGTGATCACCTGGTCATCCGCACTCCGGGCAACCCGGATTACTGGTGGGGCAATTTCCTGCTGCTGCGCGATCTCCTACCCGGTTCCGGCGCCGGCTGGCAGGCCCGGTTCGCCGCCGAGTTCCCGGGTGCGCGGCACCTGGCGCTGGGCCTGGACGAGACGAGCCCCGGCGCCGCCCTGGGTGAGCTCGCGGGCCTGACGGCGGAGCGCAACGCGGTCATGACGGCGGCGGCGGTGCAGGCGCCCCCGCACCCGGCCGCCGGGGCGGTGTTCCGGACGCTGGCCGGCGACGCCGACTGGCGGCAGTCGCTCGACCTCGCGGCCGCGGTCCACGCGGGCGAGCCCGGCGGCGACGCCGGCTTCCTGGCCGCCCGGCAGGCCGCGAGGCGGGCCCTGGCCGAATCGGGCCGTGCGGCGTGGTCCGGCGCCTTCCTCGACGGCGCCCTGGTCGCGCAGCTCGGCCTGGTCGCCAGCGAGCCGGGTCTCGCCCGCTACCAGGACGTCGAGACGCACCCGGGCGCCCGCCGCCGCGGACTGGCCGGCACCCTGGTCTGGCGGGCCGGCGCGGCCGCGCTCGCCGCCGGCGCGCGGACGCTGGTCATGGTGGCCGTCCCCGGGGACGGCGCCATCCGCGTCTACCGCTCGGTCGGCTTCGCCGTCACCGGGCAGCAGCTGAGCTTGTTCCGCCCGCCCGCCGGGTAACGCGCC